>CAZWOY010000017.1:0-21354 GCA_964635255.1 uncultured bacterium | reverse complement strand
CTTACATCTTGACAATGCCGGTATTGCGCTAATGTTAGCAAAACAACTGATCTCCTAAAAGATAAAACTATTTTATGCGCTTATTAATAATATCCTCTGCATACTCGCTATCCGCGTCCTATCTTATCAATCTGTACAAAAAAATGGCGAAGCATCCCAAAATCGGGTCTGTTTTGGAATGCTTCGCCTTTTATAAGACTTTCAGGAAACTCTGCGCGCTCTGTGTCCTTGGTGGTGAAAATTTACTTCACGAGAGTGACTTTCCTGATAATGTCGCGTCCTCCCGCTTGCATTCTTACGAAATACAGTCCGGTCGAAACCTGCGAACCGTCCCAGGAAACGATGTGGCTGCCAGTATGCTGCCTGCCTTCGTACAAAGTCGAGACCAGGCGTCCTGAAATATCGTAAACGCCTATAAAGACATCGTCCGAGTGCGGGAGATCGTAAGCCACTTTTGCAATCGAATTGAACGGATTCGGGTAAATCGACGTAATCGCAAATTCCTTCGGAACCAAATCCAAGCCGTTTTTGACGTCGTTGTAGGACTGAGTTCTAATCCTGAACATTCTGGTCGTGTCCTCGGATTGATATGTATAATTCATTTGCGACGCCATGTCGATCTCCTGCCCGGTGGTTTCGTCGATCAGCGTGAAATAATAATTCCAGGGGATCGTGTGCTGCATCGTTTCCCAGGAAAGCGTTATTTCGGAATTTTCCTCGCCATCGACCGTTACCGTCCATTCTTTGACTTCTTCGTACTCGAAACCCTGGCGAATGTCCCTAACGTAATAATCGCCAAGTTCCTGATGCCAACCCTGATGTTCGAAGAACGCCCTGAGCGGGAGCTCTTCAGGCGGTTGAGGCGGTTCAGGATAGTCGAATCCGTTGTCGAATCCATCGGTCGCGCCAACGTCTATGCCGAATCTGACCCGCGCTTCCGCATCATAGTCGGAATATATATCGAGATTGACATACCAGGAGTTGCCCAGTCCTGCATCCGGATTATCCCTTCCGGGCGGAGGCGGGTTAAGGTATTCGCCGTCGTTTCCAGGAGGCGGAATCAGCATCTGAAGATCCGGCTCAAGGCAGAACAGCCAATAGCCGTGCCAGGGATAGAACCTCGTAAAGTCGCGGTACTCAAACCATTCATGCCGCCAGCAGTACATGGTCGAGCCGATCCAGCCGCGGTCGATCGCTTCCTCGCCGTCGATGGTCTCGCCGTCTTTGCGGAACAGGACGTCGTACAGCGAAATATCGTCTAAGAAAGGCGTTCCGACCATATTCCACGGGATCTGCAGATCGTAGGCTACCGTATCTTCGATCGCTTCGCCGATCACGTCAAGGTATATCAGCGTGTCTTCGGTGCCGAAGAAATATCCGGGACCGGGTTCTAATCCTTCAGGAACCGAATAGCCTTCATCGTAAGCGAATTCGAACACCCAGTAAGAGCGCGTCAGGTCGTCCCAGAAAACCGATTCGACGTCGTTGATATAGGGCAGGACGCCCATGCTGATCATAAACCAGCCGCCGCCGTAATAATACTGAACATGGATATTGTCCCGATAGAAGTACAGAGCGCCCATATCGCAGCGCGTTCCGTCCGGATCGGGATCGCTGTTCGGATGACCCTGATCGATGCAGGGGCTGTCTTCGGTCAAATGAAAATCGTCGTTTTCCTGATCCTCGAACAGCGGATCGCCTTCGATGTTATGCACCGTCCAGTAATCGGTGTTGCAGTAACGGCGGTTGACGATGCCTAACAATCCGCCTTCGACGCAGTTCCAATTGGCGCGGATAAAGCTGTTTTGAGCGTCTTCGCTGCAGTGGAACTCGCTCGGGGAATTGCCCCAGAAGATGTTGTTCAGCAGGAAGATATCGACTTCGGAGTCCAGATAAATCGCGCCGCCGTAGCCGTCGTTTTGTCCGTCGATGGCTTCGTTCTCGCTGGTCGTACAGTTAACAAACTGCCCTTCGACGCCCGAGAAATAGAATGCGCCGCCGTATTGAGCGATGTTTCCGTAGAAAATACAGTAGTTGAACAGGAACTCGCCGTTGTGAATCATCACTGCGCCGCCATTTACGGAGGCGTTTTCGTACATCCAGCAATAATTGAACGTCAGACTCGATCCCGAACCGTAAACCGCGCCCCCGTTGCGTCCCTGGTTGTCCCATATCCGGCAGTAGTTAAAGGTAGATTCGGAATTCAAGCATGCGACTCCGCCGGCTTGATGGTTCTCCTCATCCTGCGGACGCATGCCGTAAATATAGCAGTAGGAAATTGTAGGGCTGGAATCTTCGATGTAAATGCCGCCGCCGGGACCGTGAATTTCGTTCTCATTAATGATCGTAAAACCGCACAGCCGCGTATCCGGCGTTTCGCCGCTGTCGAAGGTTACGACGCTGTTGCCGTCCGCTCCGGAGATGATCGTATTGACAATATCTTCCTCATCGCCGGTTAATAGCCAGTTGCTGCAAACTCTGATTACTTTGCCTAAGAAGTCGATGTTCTCTTCGTACGTTCCGCGAGCGACTAAAACTGTATCGCCATCTTCGGCGGCGTTGATTGCAGCCTGAATCGTGCCGTAATCATCGGGTACATGCTTGACTGTGCCGTCGAATTGCTGATGATAGTAGTATCTGCCGATGTCGGCGCGGGTATCGTCAGGATCTTCATCCGCCGCCGGGTTGCCCGCGTCGATGCAGGGGCTGTTTTCGGTCAGGTGGAAATCATAGTCGTCGGGCGAATCTGCGTCGCCGCCGCCGCCGCCGCCGGCTCCGACTTCATACTCGAAATACAGCGCCCAGTTGTTTCCGGGAAATTCCTGGTCGCCCGCCCAGGCGGTTTCGCCGTTAGTTACAGCGGCGTGAACTAAAAAGACGCCGGTGAAATCGCTCTCGTTCATCTCGATCTGGTAAGTATAGCTTGAGACGCCGTTGTTTCCATGTTCGACCTTATATTCGAACTGCCCCGGTCTCGGACCGCCGTTGTTATGCGGAATGTCATCGACCGTATATCCCCAATCGACATGGGATTCGCGCATTCTAAAGCCGCCGCCCATAGTGATTTCGATAAACACGTCGTCATCGTCTTCCACTTGATAGACGCGGATATCGCCGACGTCGATGTGCTGGCCCGCAGTGAACTCGACCACTTGTTCGTTCACTTCGTTGCCGCCGCCGCCACCGCCGCCTTCGCCTTCGGTATCGACGAAGAGAGGATCGGCGGTAAAGCTGCCGGTTCCCGGGAATTGACCGCCGCTTTGCACGTCGCAGTAACGGACTGTGATATCGCCGGAAATGGGAACCTCGTTATTAGCGTCTCCGTTGCCCCAGAGAATGGAGTTGTCAAGATAGCAATGAGCGCGATTGTCCGTGAAGATCGCGGCTCTGGCGGGATTATTGGCTGTATTGCCGAAGAACGTGCAGAAATTGATCCTGTGGGTTCCGCGGTCGATGAACAGCAGCGCTCCGCCGCCGTGCTGCCCCGCCCGGTTGTTGATAAACGTACAGTGATCGAAATAGGTCTCCGTCGGGCGTTCGCAGCCTCTGACGGCGCCGCCGCCGTTATCGGCTAAGTTTCCGAAAAACTCGGAATCGTTAACGTGCAGGACGCCTTCGAAAACCTTAATCGCTCCGCCGTAGCGATGCGCGACGTTTTCGATGAAATTGCAGTTATTAATCGTGACGTCGCTGCGATCGATATTTACGGCGCCGCCGTAGATATCGGCGACGTTCTCGATAAAGTCGCAGTCTTCGATCAATGGCGCGCCGCGGTAGAAATGCGCGCCGCCGCCGTGCCGGGTTGCATGGTTGTCAACGAACCGGCAATGACTGATAACAGGGCTGGTCCGGTGCGTATAGACGCCGGCGCCATAATGACCGCCCCCGTTGGTCAAAGTGAAGCCGGTCAATCGGGCGTTTCGGTTTTCATTATCGACTAATCTTACTACAGGCCCCTGTTCTCGGCCGTCGATAACCGCGCCGGCAATATCAGCTTCATCGCCGCTGAATATGTAGTTACTCGCCAGTACAATCCGGCGTCCGCGAAAAATGATGTTTTCTTCGTACTCGCCGGGCGCGACCAGAACGGTATCGCCATTGGCGGTATTCATAATCGCGGCATTGATACTCGCATAGTCGTCAGGCACGTTGGTTATGTCAGCGTTTGAAACGCCTGAGAATGCCAGCAGCGCGATAAAAATAAAAAGGAGTCGGCAGCTAATCCGCATAAATACCCCTCACCTTATGTTAAAAACCTATCCGGCGGGACTGATTCGAAAACAGCCCAAATCCGAAATAAAAAAATGTCAAATTAATCTGCAGGGAAGCAGCGCAAAGATGTGCAGCAGATCTGCAGTATAACAAAAAAACGTCATAAAAGCAAATTGAAACATGTACTTAAGTTCACACTCGTCCATCAAAACACAAAAGTAATGTATGTTATACTGATTGAATACTTTGTGATTTGGGTCACGGCGCGGGAAAAATTAGGGTTTGGCGGGAAAAGAATGGTTTTCTTATTGATCGGATAGGAAAATGAACAAACAAGGCAGTCCGGCTTGAGACAAACCGGACTGCCCTGAAAAACTCTGGTTTAATCGATTCTTATTTGATCAAAATCGCTTTGTTAATCAAACTGCGCCTTGCGGTCTCCAGCCTGATCAGATACACGCCCGCAGCCAGATCCTGGCCGTTCCAGACGGCGTTGTGATAGCCGGCCTCCCGCACGCCGTCGAACAGCGTCTCGACCAGCCTGCCGGAGCAGTCATAGATCCTGAGCGCGACCTCCCCCGCCTGCGGCAGCCCGTAGGTCAGGCGGGCGACCGAGTTGAACGGGTTAGGGTAGGATTGGGCTAAGAAGCATTCGCCGGGAACGGCGGCTTTTACAGCAGCGTCGATTGCGGTAAATTCATCAGCTTTATAGATCAATCCCTCTCCGGCAAGGACTTCAGCGACCTCAAGATCGAATTCTTTCTCAAGTTCCGAGTCCCAAAGCTTCAACCGAAACGCCTCGCCGTCCTTGAGCCCGTCTTTTTCGCCGGTGGTGGGATCGTCGCCCCAGACGGCTATGCCGCAGCGGGTTTTATCGCCGGTAGGGCAGGCGTCCCCGCCTGCCACTCCCGAACCAACCAATAATCCATCCGAACTGAAAGCGCCGATTTCAAAGCCCTTGGCAGGCAGGGACGCCTGTCCTGCTACGTTGTTGATCAAGAGGCTCATGTTGGCGCCGGAAATATTTGGGATCTGGAAGTGATGTGAAAACTTTAGCTTAAATTGTCGATAGACTTCCTCGTTATCAACATTCCAAACGAATTCCACCTCTTCGGAAACATTCACTTGATAGCCTTTGCCTCGCCGCAATGGCATCATATTATTAAAATCCCATTCAGGAACATAAAAATGACCTTCATCATCTTTAGCAATGATCAATTGATCTGTAATATTGGCAAAAGCATTCGGAGCATTAAGCTCATTTTCAGGAAAATAGGCGACCATCGACCATCCTTCTTCCAAATCGATCGGTCTGTTTTCCGCAACCTCCTCCCCTTGAATTTCCAATTCATCGTCATTATGCACCTTAACCTGATATCCTTGAGTAACAATCCATTCAGGAATATTATTAAATTCCCATTCCGGAATATAAAATTGCCCAAGACCGTTTTTGACAATCTGTAGATTCTCCTCTCTGACGATTGGGTTAAAAATATCAATTATATTGGGATTTACAGGTTCTATATAACTTGAAATCATATTCCATCCGGCGACAAGTTCAATCTCTGCATTTTCAATAACGTCAGGTCCCGTATAAGAGAGGATTGCCCAGCCATGCATCGGAGCGACGATTAAGCCGTTTTCAACATCGAACCAGGAACCCGATTCATCCAGATGCCTAAGCGAATCCATTAGTTCAGGATTATGACAGGCGCAGCCGGCGAGGTTGGCTTGTCCCGGCTCATGAATGTCGAAAACGCTAACGCCGCGGCTGTGCAAGCCATATAATAGATTTCCCTCCAGACGGAAGTTATTAAAATAGGCAGCGCCGTCTAATTCGCACCTATGTTCAAGCTCCGGTTCTTCGGGATCATCGATATTCCACCAGGCTATTTCCTGTCCGGGATAGACGGACGCCAAAACCATTCCCTGGTGTTCGGCAATAACTTCACCGTTGAACTCAACCGTCGTCAACAGCTCAAGATCGACCCAATTATTAATCTGATAGACAAGAAATTCATTATCGAATCGTTGACTGAAATAACCGGCGTCCGATTTTGCGGTATAAAGATATTCGCCTATTCGAACGCTGTTATGTCCCATGGCGGTATTAAATGTTTCTACAGGATCGTCAGATAAATCGTTATAGTCGGATATATCAAAAATCGCCCACCATATACTTTCAATTCCGGTGAGTATCAAATAGTCATCGTAATTCATAAGACCATACGGTTGAGGAGTACATTCCGTCCACCCTAAACAAGGTAAAATTCCATCCTCGGCTCGGGTTGAAAAAATCCCAAACGCTCCATGATTAAGATCAAACCGATTGCGCCCGCAGATTATATTTTCATTATGCATCCCAATTTGTTCACCACCGAAATTAAAGTAACCGCGAGATTCAAGTTGTCGATTATCCGAAATTTCAAAAGCCGTTGGACCATTGAAATATAAGTCATTTTGGTTAACTTTCAGATTGTTGTAATAATGAACCGATTCAAAAGAATCGACTTCCGATAATTGAAAATTTTGAAAAGAAAATTGGGATAGAAAAACATAAGGAGAATTATGTGCCGTGTATATAATATCTTCAACAAATACGGCAGAACAAGGTTTTTTATTTTCATAGGTATCCAAGAGTTCAGGATTTTCCCAATCCTCAAAATTAAATAAGTGTAATCCAATCGGATCGCCAATAGTACGATCGGCAAGTATCATAAGATTACTCTGAATATCCGCGCATGCAATACGTCTATTATCTAAAATATTGCCAAACGAATTCCATTCGCCATTTGCATATCTGAGAAGATTTACGCCGTCCGAACTTCCGACGGCGCAATTATTTTCCACAAGAAGGCCAAAATTGATATTTGGCGATTCCGATTGATATAAAACATTATCACTGGGATTTTCTCCCATTCGGGATATGAAGAGGTTTTGACGATTACGACTTTTAAAAACTATAAAATCTTCGTTAAACGCCAAAAGTCGCCTCCGTTCCTCGAAATTGAGAACCATGATTTCCTCGATATTGTCGATATCAGATATGTCATAAAGGGTATAATAATATCCATCTACATCGCTGTAATGGACCAGGATTTGATTGTCATACGTAAGGATATCATTATTTATTCTTCCTTGTCCTCGTGGATTGTACTCGATAAAATTAACTTCTTGTATCGATTCGATATCGGAAACATCGATGAATGAAATGCCGCCGCCCTCGATCAGTGCGATGACTATATCGCCAACGATATCAAAATTCATCATTCTTCCCGGACGTTCCCAAAAATAATAACCGGCAACTTCCATACCGCGTTCCGGGTGGTTGTGAATGTAATTCATCATTTTATAATTTCCGATAAAGACGCCTTGATTATCGGATGCTTTCAGAATTTTAGATTGTGCGCGCTCTTCTCCGGTTAAGATTATGTTTTCGATGCGGATGTTTCTTGTTTCGAGGGCATGGATTGGTTGTGAATGAATGTAAAATAATATAAATGTTAAAAATAAGAACTGAACTATTTTCAAAGTCATAGTATTAATCCTTGTTAAAAACCATTCTAATTGCAGACATAATTTTGAGTTCATTTTACATCCATATTGTAAAGACCTACATATCATTGGTCAGTATTTGTTTTCGAACTCAATAATTATCTTTCGGATACAATTGAGCAAAGGTTTGAATTCATGCCGCATATCCTGTAAACGTGAATACGATCCTTCAATTTGCTTCAACATGGTCAAAACCAATTCCTTATCATACATCAACGCACTCCTCCTAAATCCGCTTCTTCAAATAAGAATTCACCCGCTCGCGCAATCCTGCATCGAACGCTCTTAGTTATAATGCTGAAGAAGCTGATTCACAACAGATTAAACTGATTAAACAGATTTAACTGCGTTTCCAGGCTATGGCGTGGGAACGAGAAATCTTATGGCATTTCCTGCAGCGAATTAACCAGTTCCCTCCCCGAAATAGGCTTCGGCAAAGGTCTCCCATCCTGCTGATAAATTTCGATAGTCTCGTCGATGATTAGGCAAAGCTCTGTGAAAACCTCTAATTCGTTATCTCCATGGCAGCCGCCGTAGAATAATTCCGGGCAGCTCCCGATAAAACAACGATCTTCGTCAGACCATTCGACCAGCTTTATGTATTTACTTCCCGCTTTCACTTTTGCGCCTCCTTAATGGCGAGTTTTATTGCTTTTTCTTGGTAGTGTTTGGCGTCGTCGTTGTAACTTCCCGAAACTGAAACCGGTTTATTAACCTTAGGATGAATGAAGTTACGATGACTGCCTTTGCCGCCTCTATTGACAAAACCTGCCTCAAGCAAATCTTTGATCAAATGTCTTATTTTTCTCGGCATTTTACATTATACATCTATTTACATGCTTACTCTAACTCTTTTACAACATGATAAATAGATCATTTGCCGAACACCAATTTATCCAATTTTTCAGTTGTATCAGCGAATCCAAGGTCCAAACAACCCTTAAATCTCGAAAGGAACTCTTTCTGTTTTTTCAATTGATTACCTGAACTTACGCTCGAGGGAAAAACAATTACCTCTACTTCCAAGTTGTTGAATATCTCTAATTCTTCAAATGAAATAGAGCTGTTCTTCACAATTGTCCTTTTATTTATCGTTTCCATTTTTTTGTTTTAACCTCCCATTAGCAACCATGACTAACTAATAATATAACAAAAAAATATCATTCACAACAGATTAAACCGATTTAACAGATTTGGAATCGATTCACCCGCGCTATCGGTAAATACGCAAAATTTCACGTAACTTTTCCGTACTTTTATTAAACATACAAATCCTTGAAAACGCTTGAAGATAATGCTATCTTGAAAGTTCATTGGTAATTAGAAAGCGCTGCATTATCGATCCTGGGGAAACGGGAATCTATGTAATTTAAACGCTTACGATAAGGCGAAATGGATTCCGGCTTTCGCTGGAATGACTGCGCAGACAAATACTTTAGTTAAGCAATGGAAGAGCGAGGCTTTTAAAAATTGAGTGACAACGAAAGTTCGACCCTGAGCAAACCGGCTGCTGTTAGCAGCTGGAACGCAGGATATGTCGAGGAACTCTACGAACAGTGGCGGGAGGATTCTTCGCGGCTGCCGGAATCCTGGGATATGTTTTTCCGCGGGTTCGAGATGGCGATGTGTCCGCGCAGCTGCGTCGCCGCCGATAGAGCGAGGGCGCAGTCCAAGGTCGCGAGCCTGATGTACGCCTATCGCAGCGAAGGGCATCTGATCGCGCAAACCGATCCGCTGGGCGACAACCTGACCGAACATCCCGATCTGAAAATCGAGAAATTCGGATTCGAGGAAGCGGATATGGACAAGGTCTTCGACACCGGACACCTTGGCGGGCCTAAGCGCGCGCCGCTCCGGGAAATCGTCCGCATCCTGCGCGATACATACTGCCGCAGCATCGGCGTGCAATATACGCATATTCAGGATCCCGCCATCCGCCGCTGGCTGCAGGCTCAGATGGAGCCGGTTCTGAACAAGCCCGAATTCAACCGGGATAAGAAGCATGAAACTCTCGAACTGCTGAATGATGCGGAGATGTTCGAGAATTTCATCCAGACTAAATACCCGGGGCATAAGCGCTTCTCGCTGCAGGGCGCGGAGACGCTGATTCCGGCGGTTCACGCGATCGTCGAGCTGGCTCCGGAAATGAACGCCGCAGAAATCGTCATCGGCATGGCGCACCGAGGCAGGCTGAACGTGTTAGCCAATATCCTTGACAAATCGTATCAGATGATTTTTTCCGAATTCGACGGCGAGATTCCTTCGGATTCGTTCGGGGGCGACGGCGACGTTAAGTATCATTTGGGCTTTAGCTCCGACCACGTGAATAAAAACGGCAAAACCGTCCACCTCAGCCTGACCGCCAACCCGAGCCACCTCGAAGCGGTCGATCCGGTAGCGCTGGGCAAAACACGCGCTAAACAGCGGCAAAGTCATATCGAAAAAGGCGGTGCTTATTCGCCCTTCGAGAAAATCGACCGGCGCACCGTCCTGCCGCTGCTGATTCACGGCGACGCCGCCTTCATCGGTCAGGGATTGGTTTCGGAAACGCTTAATATGTCGCAGCTCAAGGGCTACAACACCGGCGGAACGATTCACTTCATCGTCAATAACCAGATCGGCTTCACCACCGATCCGCGCGACGCCCGTTCGAGCGCCTACTGCACGGACGTGATGAAGATGTTGGACGCGCCGGTTTTCCACGTCAACGGCGATGATCCCGAAGCGGTCGTTTTTGTGACGGAATTAGCGTTCAAATTCAGGCAGGAGTTCGGCAGGGACGTCGCTATCGACATGGTCTGCTATCGCCGCTTCGGACACAACGAAGCCGATGAGCCGGAGTTCACTCAGCCGCTGATGTATAAAAAAATTAAAAACCGCCGCTCGGTGGTAAAAATCTACACCCAAAAACTGCTTGAAAACAAAGACGTCACAAAAGGCGAGGTAAAGCAGATTTCTCAGGAATACCGGGACATGCTGCAGAAACACTTCGACGAGCATACAAAGCAAGAAGTCAAGTTTAAGCCGGAAATGCAGGACCCCCGTTGGGAAAACCTTTTAGAACCGTTTTCATTCGATCCGGTCGATACGTCGATCTCGTACGAAAGCCTGAGGAAGATCACCCGCGCAATCACGACTGTGCCGGATGGCTTTAGTCTGAACCCCAAAATCGAACGCCAACTTAAAGCCCGGCTGGAACAAGTGGAAGACAAAGGCTCGCTCGATTGGGGCTTTGCCGAATTATTAGCGTTTGGATCGTTATTGTTAGAGCGCAATCCCGTCCGGCTCAGCGGTCAGGACAGCGAACGCGGCACCTTTTCCAGCCGCCATTCGGTTTGGCGGGACCGAGAAACCAACGAGATATATATCCCGCTGAACAATATCGAAGAGGGACAGTCGAAATACTGCGCTTACAACAGCCCTCTCGCCGAGGCGAGCGTACTGGGTTTCGACTATGGCTATTCTTTAGCCGAACCGCGAATGCTGATCCTCTGGGAGGCGCAATTCGGCGATTTTGCCAACGGCGCTCAGGTAATCATCGACCAATTCCTCGTCAGTTCGCAGTCGAAGTGGCAGCGAGTCAGCGGACTGGTTATGCTCTTGCCGCACGGCTATGAAGGACAGGGACCGGAACATTCCAGCGCCTATCTGGAACGCTACCTGACGTCATGCGCGCAGAACAACATCCAGGTTTGCAATTTCACCACTCCGGCGCAGTACTTCCACGCCTTAAGACGCCAGTTGAAGCGTCCGTTCCGCAGACCCTTGATTGTAATGTCGCCCAAAAGCATGCTCAGGCGCCGGTTGGCGGTATCGCCGGTGAAAGACTTCACGGACGGCAAATTCCATGAAATTTTAGACGATCCCAAGCCGCCGGAATCGCCGAAGCGGCTGGTTTTATGCTCCGGCAAAGTGTTCTATGACTTATATGAACGGCGGGAAAAGGACGAGATCGACGACGTGGCTATAGTGCGGATCGAGCAGTTGTACCCGCTGCACAACGATATGATGCGGGAGATCACCGGCAAATACACGGGCTTGGACGAGATTATCTGGGTTCAGGAAGAGACGAAAAACCGCGGCGCGTGGAGTTTCATGCAGCCATGGTTGCGTTTCCTGTTTCCGGGAATCCATATTCGATACATCGGTCGCGGCTATTCGGCGAGTCCCGCCACCGGATCGACCAAAAGACACCGCGAGGAACAGGATCACATTATCGAAGCGGCGATACATGGCGAGAAAGTTCCTTACGACATAACCATACTACCAGAAGGGGCGGAAAAAGAATGATAGACATAAAAGTCCCGCCTGTCGGCGAATCGATCACCGAGGGCGTAATTGCGGAATGGGTGAAGCAGGAGGGCGAATACGTCGAGGAAGGCGACGAACTGTTCGAGCTTGAAACCGATAAAGTTACTATGGCCGTTCCCGCCGAAGCGTCGGGGAAAATCACGATAAAAGCCGAAGCGGGAATCAAGGTGGAAATCGGTCAAGTTGTCGGACAGATCGATCCCGATGCGCAGCCGGATGAATCGGCTGAACAAACTGAAAAAGAAGAGCCGGAAGTTCCGCAAACCGAAGGGGCTGAAATCTCAGCGCCTGCGGGCAAACGGCAGATGGAAGAAAAACTGTCCGAAGAAAAGGGATATGATTACAGCGAATATTCGCCTTCGGTAAGGAAAATATTAACCGAACACAACCTCGATCCCCAACAAATCACCCCGACCGGCAAAGGAGGACGGCTGACCAAGGAGGACGTTGTCAATTTTCTCGACTCAGACGAATCCCGCAAACCGCCTAAGCCTGAACCGAAGAAGGAAGATTGGCAAAAAGCGCAGGAACTGCCCCCCATGTCATCTGAAAAGAAAGAACCGCAGACGGCGGCCGATCGGACGGAGCGACAGACGCGCAAGAAGATGAGCGCCCTGCGCGCCAGGATTGCCGAGCGGCTGGTGATCGCTCAGCAGAATGCAGCGATCCTGACGACGTTCAATGAAGTTGACATGACAAATTTGATGGAGATGCGTGCAAAATATAAGGAATCGTTCCAGAAGAAATATGATATCAAGCTGGGAATCATGTCGTTCTTCATCAAGGCTTCGGTGGAAGCTCTCAAATCCGTGCCTGAAGTGAACGCTCAGATCGACGGCGACGAAATCGTCTATAACCATTTCTACGACATCGGCGTTGCGGTCAGCACAGAAAAGGGCTTGGTCGTTCCTGTGGTCAGGGACGCGGATAAGCTGAGCTTTGCCGAAATAGAAATGCAGCTCGCCGATTTCGGCGAACGCGCCCAAAAGCGCACTTTAACGTTAGACGAACTAACCGGCGGCGTCTTCACGGTCTCCAACGGCGGCATATTCGGCTCGATGCTGTCCACCCCCATCCTGAACCCGCCTCAGAGCGCCATTTTAGGCATGCACGGCATTAAAAAACGCCCGATGGCCGCCGGCGAGGACGACCGGATCGAAGTCCGCCCGATGATGTACTTAGCCGTATCCTACGACCACCGGCTAATCGACGGCAGGGAGGCGGTTACGTTCCTGCGGCGGATTGTGGAATGCATCGAAGATCCTGAGAGGTTGATGTTGGAAGTTTAAAGTTGTAAAGTTGAAAAGTTGTAAAGTTGCAAAGTTTCAAAAACTTCTGTATAATATACTTTAAAAAGTGGTTTTTTCAGATATTTTAAGCAGCACAGGAAGCGTTGCCTCGATAGGCGGTTTGATTATTACGATTGTCGTGATGATCAATGTTCGCCGTATCAGGAAAGGATTTCTTTTCAGAGCAAGATTTCCGGAATTATTGGGTAGATTGGAAAATTACACCAATGAATTGCCTATTTTGCTGGAATCTTTTAATGCAAATCGGACAGAAATAGAGCAGACGCTATCTGCCTGCAATGCAGACTTGCGCAATTTATCTACAAAAATAGACAACAAATTTCTTAGAAATGATATCGTTAAATTGATGCGAATGATATCAGATGTTGGACGAGTAGAATTGGAGTCAAAAGAGATTGTCAGCAACATATTTCTCAAACTTAGTTTTCTTGTTCAATCGTTGAAGAATTTTAAAAACGACCAGGACTGGAGGTAAAATGCAAATTGACGCCAAGTGGGCGAATGCTGTCGCGAAACTCAATCTCATGACCATAAATAAAGAGCTGGAATGGTCGCCTCAGCCGCCTTCGGAAGCATTGAGAAACGAATCTGTTTATGAAATAGATCTCGTTTTTACGACCAAATACAAGGGTAGAAGCATCAGGCTTTATAGCCGGTTAAATAAATATTCCCAAATTTCGGATAAACCTGAGTTAATCCTCGAATTTTATGATGAAGAAACCCTAGGCGCGCTTTTCAGGTTTCCAAAAATCGAAGGAATCGTGGATTTATATCACTCGGTAAAATCACAAGTCAGCGATATTGAAAAAATATTGGAAGAACTCCTTGCATAAACCCAATCTGCCAATATGACATTAATCATTTTGCCAATCTGAACACATATCTGCCAAAATTACCTGCCGCTTGGCTCATCTCGGCTTATCCCATTGTTTTGCCGTGATTTCCTAAATTGGCACGCCTCTTGCTTTTGAAATAGACAAACGTCAACAAGACGAATTCAGGTTTTAGTGGTTCGTTAACAAAAAAATCCAAAGGAGGGATAAGATATGAGTATTGTAAGATGGAATCCGTCAGGCAATTTACTTCCGCTGCAGGATCGCTGGAACCGTATGTTTGAAGAGTTCTTCGGCGCGCCTGCAGGCGATGAGGAGGTCGCGCAGCAAATCTGGGCGCCGAGAACCGATTTGTCGGAAAGCGAAAATGAATATACAATTCAGGTCGATCTTCCCGGAATGAAGAAAGACGACGTGGACATAACATACAGCGACGGCGTCCTGACCATCAAAGGCGAGCGCAGGCTTGAAAAGGAACGGAAGGACAAAAACCTGCACGTCTGCGAACGCGCGTACGGCAGTTTCACGCGCAGCTTCAATCTCCGCAGCGCCGTCGATTCCGAGAAAATCTCGGCTAAGTTCGATAACGGCGTACTGACGGTGAACTTGCCGAAGCACGAGAAAGTAAAACCGCGCCAGATTAAGATTAACGCTTAATCTAAAAAAACTGACAGCGGCGTCATCGCCCGGAAGCAACCTTTTCACATTAAGCCGGGAGAGGTTTTCCGGGCTTTTTTTCTCCCTTCTACCGAACCAAACTAACCTTCCGAATATCTTCCCGGCCCCCGCTTTTCAATTTAATAAAATAAACCCCCGAACTCAACCCTTCCGCCCGCCAATGCAGCCGATATTCCCCTCCGCCGCGCCGGCCCCGGTCGAGGACGGAAATCTTTCTGCCGGTCGCGTCCCAGACGGACAGCTCGACGTCCATTCGGCGGGGGAGGGTGTAGGATAGGGTGGTTGTGGCGTTGAAGGGGTTGGGGTAGGCGGGGTTTAAGATGAAGCTCTTGGTAATTAGAGCATCGGGATCAAGCTTCAAATATGGCGCACTCCAGTTCTGCGGGAGGTTGAATGCGGCTATATCGCTGACATTTCGGATTAATATTTGCAATCGCCCTGAATTATCGAAATGTCCAATCTGGAAAATATCATCTGCCATGTCCGGGATAGAGGTTTCGCTCGTCATAATAACCTCCATCGTCTGTGAATCGATAATTCGGATGGGACGCCTCTGGACTGCGAATAATAGTTCGTAAACGCCGTTATTGTCGATATCGACCGGCGCAACGCCCCGGATAGGACTTGGTTCGATTTCTTCGATGTAGTAGATATCATCCAATTCTTCGACATATTCCCGCGCGAAAGCCAGGCTGTCGGGATAATAGATCGCAAGGTGAACCGTGAAAACGTCGGTGTCCGGATCTCGCTCCCAATGCGGCTGCACCCATTCAAGCCTGCCGTCGCCGTCGAGGTCGAGGACGCAGGAACTTTTACTGAAATGAAACAAATGAAATGGATCGACGTCGTCCTGTCCCACGTCGATCATGTTTATGGTCAAACTGTCCGGCCGGATATACCGCCGCCCGTAAGTCGTAAACAGTTGGTAATAATACTCGTTGCGATGGACTTCCAGGTCGCGGTTTTGGATATCGAAGACGTAGTTGTTCCACCCGGCTAAGAAAAAGTCGTTCACAGCGCCGTCGTTTGTATGTTTCGTTGTAAAACTCTTTGGCAGCGCCGTCGTCCAGATATTTCGCGGGTATTCGTGTTCCCAGGTGCCCTGCCAAAAGGAAGCTTTTGTATAGATCTCATGGTATCGCCGTTCACGAAATTCGTAATCCCAATGATACTGAGAGGTATCGGAAAGAAAAACTACCGGAATTTTCGTACCATCATCTAAAAAACGATCACAGCAGATAAGCATCGGCCGCTCAAAATAATACTCTTCAAAATAAGAATATCGTTCGTTGAAATCCGGACCATAGTAAACATAAATTCCTTGATAATGACGACCTGGAATATAATTATTAATACCAAAAACAATATCGATTTCACGATCCTGATCAAAATCGGATGTGAATAACTGATGGAAGGGGTGTTCAAGTGAATCGGACTGAAACGCGCAGTTGTCCCGCCGGTAAAAACCCATCTTATGGCAGTCGCCATTGCTCAGTTCGCAAATAATCTCATGAACGCCGTCAGCGCCGAAATCCCGCGTGATCAAGTCCAAAATTTCATAATCGTCTTCCGGAATGATTTGAAAAGCGCGATTCAATTGAAACGTCGAATCCTGCGCTTTAATAGACGCTGAAAAAGTTATCAGCGTTAAAAATAGTGTAAACAAATATTTAGCCATTTTCTTATCCTTCATCTTAAATGAGTTTAATTGTCTAAGATTCAATTTTCCCACCCTTCCGGCAGATTGTAAACGCGCATCGTCCAGGCGTCCTGCATAATGAGTTGCAGCCGTCCGGTATCATCGAAATGTCCGACTTCGAACACCCAGAAATAATCGTCATGGACTTCCATTTCGCTCTCCATTATTATCTCCAGCGACTGTGAATCGAGGATTAATATCGGTCGTTTTTGGATGGCAAATAAAATTTCCTTGACGCCGTCATTGTTAACGTCCACCGATGCGACGCCTTTGATTAAAGTTGGTCCAAGGTTTTCAACAAAATATGGATTTCTGAGAATCTCGTGATACCTTCTATCGAAAACGAGAGAGTCGGGAAAAAAAACGTCCAAGTAAATATTAAAATTACTTCCCTGTTCAATTCGATCCCAGTGTGGAACAGCCCACTCAAGCCTGCCATCGCCGTTTAGGTCTTCAACGATATTATGGCGGCAAAATTCAACCCACCCTAAAGGATCAATCCCATTATTAAGTTGGCGTTCAAAAAGAAACAGACTATCAGGTTGGTTGAATGAGCGATTGTGAGATGTAAATAATTGATACAGACAGCTTTCCTCATTAACAAGAATATCATGTTCTTTTGAGATTAATGCATCGTAACGAGTATAGCCCATACAAAAATATTCAGTTCCATTATTATCCGATTGCCGGACCGTAAAAGCTAACGGTTTACCAATCATTAATACTTTACGTGGATAATCAGTTAGCCAGGAACTCTGCCATATCGAACAACCCCGATATGCCATCCTAAATCCGTTGAATCCCACTCTAATATCTATATAATCATTGTTCGGTTCATGAAGCAGAAAGAAAGGCACAGTCTCTCCATTTTCAAGAACACGATCTCCGGCAGCTTCAATCCACTGGTCAAAGAAATAGTGACGGTCGTGAATCCGTTCTTCGAAGTCAGGACCTAAATACATGTAAATATTGTGAACTCCCGCATCTGTTTCGCAGATAATATCGAGATGACCGTCGCAGTTGATATCGCAGACAAAATGATCAAATATCCTGTCATATGTTCTATCAGAAAAATATATCCATTCACGATTGTGACAGACTCCGATATAATGGTGATCTAAACCAGGGAGTTCAACAACTTCGCAGACAATCTCATCGATACCGTCATTATTCAAGTCATAGATTCCTAAATCCATAATTACATAACCTTCGGGCACATCGGGAAGTTGAAAAACCTCTTCCATTTGGAAGGTTGAATCCTGGGCGTTTGAGCTAATTGAAACAAATAACAAAATCAGGAATGAAATCAATACTCTCATGTTTCTAGGGCCTCGATTTTACTTAAAACAGATTACTGAATTTTGGATGCTGTCTTGTTTTTAAATTCATGGCTTGAGCGCGATTGCCCAAGCCATGAGCGATTTTATGGTACCAGTACTTTCCTTATTTTACAAGGGAAAGCTTTCTGGTGAAATCCTGATCCGGCGTTTGCAATTTTATGAAATAAACGCCGGATGTGAAGTTTTCGGCATTCCAAGTCAGACCGTGCTGTCCTGCCTCGCGAACGCCGCTTTCGATCACAGCCACCTGTTTTCCGGATATGTCGTAAACCGCAAGCGTTACCTTAACCCGGTCGTTCAGACTATATCCGACTGTGGTTCTGTGGTTGAATGGATTAGGATAGGGTTCGTTGAGAGCCACATACTGCGGAATGATAAGACTGCTCTTTCCACCGGCTCGCAGAGCGCTGATCATATCATACAACTCTTGTTTTTTCCGGTCGTAGGAAACGAGGTCGAATGAATCGTTGTCATGTCCGCGATTGTCCTCTTCGACAAGTATTCCCGCCTTTAAAATCCTGATCTCGTTTTTCAGCGAATCGATTCGATTATCGAAAGCATCGCGTCGATTAAGATAAGCGTTCAACATATCACCGTATCTTTCCTCATAGATCATCGACCAGATGGCATACTCACTCGCTATGAAGGCGATCTCTTCGTCCTCGACTTCTGCCGCGGCGTCGCTCAGAAAATTGCGCAGATCGTCTAAATCACGCTCCGCTAAAAAGTATGCGCCAAGTAGAAATCTTATCGCAGTAGCTCTCTGTGCGTGACGATAATTTTCGCTTCCGATGCAGTTTTCCAGATAGTTAATGGCTATAGAATAATTACCTTCCCTGTAAGCATTGAGCGCCAAATCATAATCTTCGAATTCGTCCACCCAATCGCCATCTTCCCAAGGATCATAATCAATGCGGTTTGGATGACTGAAAAGTCTATCTTCATCATCATCAGCATCTTCTGTACCCCACCAGACATACTCACCATTAACAAATGCTCGATCTGCATCTGGATGCCATTCAATAGCATATTTATCGCCACCTCCACCAGGATTGAGCGGTTCGATATCGTTAGCTTCAATTTTAGGATCGCAACCATCCGTTCTGATGTATATTTCACCATCGGTGTTATGCCATAATTCGTTTTCTGCGGGAGCATTTTGAAGATCGGGGCTTGAATTTTTCAGATAGAAACCGTATTCGCCGTTTTCGTGAATCTGCGTATTTTCGGCGTCACTGTTGAATTCCGGATCTGAATCTTCCATGTAAAAACCATGACCTCCATTATCATGTATGAAAGATTCCTCAATCGCAAACCCGTACTGAGTAGTCAAATCAGCGATATGAATGCCGTCACCATCGTTATCATGTATATTGCAGTCAACAATTCCTGGTTGGCTGTTAAAATCCGAGCGAACGCCATGACTGCCGTTGTGGTGTATTTCTGATTCAATTATATCGATCCAACCCGCACCGCAATTATTGAAATGAATTGCAGGTTCATCGTCGGCGACTCCGCATATCTCGCAGAATTCAAATTCCGTATCGAAATCAGCGCCATTGCGAATTTCGATTCCTGCCCAACCATCTCCTCCCCAGCCGTTATCGTTGCCGCATGTACCATCGACAAATCTGATTATGTTTGCTGCAGTGCCAACAGCAACGAATTCACCAAGGACATCGATATTATAATCTCCTTGTGCACAGAAATTCGCAGGGGCGGTTACTGTGAGAACTTCTGCAGGATCGTTATTTAGATCAGCATTAAAATGGTATGTCGATGCAGGGAGAGTCACGTTGGCATCGAACTCGTCACTATGCAGATAGACATAATATGCGCAACCGTAAGGATCATCTCCCCAGGGGTCCGCATCTGCGAAATCACCCCAATCATCAGGCTGCCAGTTAATTCCTCCGGGACATTCATCAGGGAGACCTATACCTTCGTCTGCCGTTAAATTACCGCCATAACAGCCAACATCAACATCGGTTCCATCGTGATCCTCGGCGGTGTTATCTGCATTAATCAACGGACTGTCTTCAGTAAATTTAATGTGAAAGTCGTAACTATCTAAATCGTTTCTGACATCGTTATCTGGACCGTCATTTCCGATTTCATCGACCAACTCCCAAGCGCCGTCTTCGTCTTCAACCAACGGACCAGCTCCAATGTCAACATTGGTAACATTGTCATCATTCGGAAAGGCATTTGTATTTGGAACTGGCGGATCGTCCCCGATAGGAGCAACACCATTCCAAATATCATTATTGGTATTTTGTCCGAATAAGTTGCGTCTGAGAGTTAAGTGATCATCCGGCCAATTTCCATCATTACATTGCCAGCCATTGAAATGTAAGCCATTGGTACACGCCCAAAATACACAATTTTCAATATGCGTATCTTGTTCGTTGCCACCATCGGCAGCATCTAAGTCTAAAAAAGAAATACCAATTGTGCACTCAGCAAAAACACTATTGTATATGTGGTTGTTTTCACCTGTTTCGGGCATTTGATTTGACCGAAATCCTACTCCAACAAAACAACCAAAAAAATAGTGGTTTCTTATTACCCATGTTTCTTCTCTATTTGATCTTATCCCAGTGGCAGTCCATTTAAATGTATTATGCCATGTAACAGGATCTCGCCTTGGATTTTCTCTTGGCCAATCAATGCCAACAGAATCAATATCAGCAAAGGTACATCCTTTTACACTTAGATCAGTATAATCGGTCGCATTATCTGTTGCACAGATGCCGCTATAATCGCAAGAATCGATTTGACAGTATAGTAAATCAACCTCGTTACCGGAGTCCTGTATATAGATTTCATGGTTGTCGCTGTGTCTGAACTCACAGTTTTCGACGTCCATTATTGCTCTTTCACCGACTCTTACGATTCCATAGGTATAGCCGCCATAAAGGAACTGGGTATATTCTGCTTCTAATGTACCTTCATAGTCGTAAAGCGCTGTTGAATCGCCATCAAGATAAATTCCCTCAAACTCTCCCTTTATTTTACCAGAATAGTTTGTGAAGGATATTTTACTTGAGCTTGTACCGTTGCAATCAAGCGTACCATAAACGGTAATAGTCGGATAAGCCGGCGCTCCAACGTCGCCGCCATAATCGTAGTCAAAATATACATTTACACCGGCTCCAATTGTCAAAGTACTATCGTCGGGAACATTACAATCCCCGGCAATAATAAAGACGTCGCTGCTCGACCATGAACTTCCGGCTCCGGATCCAGTTAGATCGGTATTATTTCCATCCTCACCGAAAACATAAGTCGCTGAATACAGCGCATCATTGCAGACCAAAAGTCCGCAGACTATCGCGAAAAACGCGATTAAAAGTTTTGCACGAGCCATGAAGGCCTCCTTAGATTGATTTTGGGGGCGTTCGTTCGTACATTAT
>CAZWOY010000016.1:0-21574 GCA_964635255.1 uncultured bacterium | reverse complement strand
AAAAATAATGATATAAATAATTATACTCTAATGGAACAGTTGTGCAGTAATTTATTATAACAAAATGAAAGATGCGTTACAGGTTGATTATTAGGACTTCCTTTTTAGAAGCCTGAATATTGAAAAAAAACATTTTGAAATTTCAAAAAAAAAGCTTATATTAGTTAGCTTAGATAATTTTCGACAAAATACTGAATCAGGATCAGAAATGCTCAAACCGCGAAAACGGTTGGTAAAAGCGAAACTCAAAGAGGATAAGCTCCTTACTTTTACAGATAAGGCACAGAGGTTTTTACAAGCAAAATGGCGCATCATTGCCTATGTAATTGCAGCAATTGTGATTGTACTGGCGATTTCAGGATTCATGGCAGTTTCAAAGAGGTCTGCGCGAACTGAAGCGTCTTACAAAGAAATGTTAGCCCGGGATGCGTTTAGTCAGCGGAATACAGATGAGGCTTTGCAATTAGCTAACGAAGTGATCGATGATTATTCGGGTACGCAGCCTGCCGCCGCGGCGCTTTTTCTGAAAGCCAAGATATATCAGCAGCGAGGCGATCTTGAACGCTCAAAGGAAGCGTATTTGGAGGTTGCAAAGAAATCTTCGACCGACAAATACACTGCATTTGCGGCATATTTGGCATTAGGAGCAATTGAATATGGCGAGAAGAATTATGATGAAGCGGCGGATTATTACGAAAAAGCGGCAAAGAAATATCCGGATCATTTTCATTCTCCCAAAGCTTTGATATCAGCCGGCGAGAGTTTGGAAAGATTGTCTAAGTATGAGGAAGCTAAACGGATTTATCATACTGTGTTAAAAAAATATCCAAAATCGAGAAGCGCCAATACTGCGCGCACTAATTTAGCTGAACTTGAGTTCATGGGTTAACCTGCTTGGATTTAAAGAAGGAAATTCGTATAATATTTAATAGAGTGGGTTATTCCCACTCTTTGTGTTATATAGAGGACAGATTATGTCCGTTTCAATGATAGATATCGAACAATTGGTTTTACCGGTTGTTGAGGAAGAGGAGTTCGTTCTTTGTGATCTGAAAGTGGGCGGAAATCCGCGCAGACCGCATATTCAGGTTTTTATCGATCATAAGGAAAGGTTC
This sequence comes from uncultured bacterium, assembly GCA_964635255.1. Taxonomy (GTDB): domain Bacteria; phylum Electryoneota; class AABM5-125-24; order Hatepunaeales; family Hatepunaeaceae; genus CAZWOY01. The sequence continues at coordinate 20,459 of CAZWOY010000016.1, read as the reverse complement.
ATAAAAATAGAGGATTGTGTAAAGGTAACGAGATCAGTAAGAGATCTTCTGGATTTGACGGAGGATATTCCATCTGATTATACGCTCGATGTATCTTCGCCGGGCATCGATTTCCCGATGAGCGAGCTTTGGCAGTTTAAGAAAAACAAAGGGCGTTTGATCAGATTTACAACGATTCCGGATTCTAAATCGGAACAACCGCATCCGATTACCGGCGAAATGGTCGATGTTACGGATGATGGCTGGATTTTGCTGCTGACAGGCGAGGTGATGAACAGATTTAGAATTAACGATTTGAAAGGAGCGCGAGTTGTGATTGAAAAACCTAAGAAGACCAAAACAAGACGGAAAAAGAAATGAAACACGACATAGTAGATGCAGTATCCCAATTGCTAAAGGAAAAAGGGATAGACAGAGAAACATTTCAAGACATTATCGAGTCGGTCTTCTTTACTATGATTAAAAAAAAGTACGGCGAATCAGACAACTTTAGCGTTATCTTTAATCCCGATAAGGGAGATGTTGAAATTCAATGCATTAAGGAGGTAATTCCCGATGACGAAGTGACAAATCCGGCGATTGAAATTGGATTGACCGAAGCTTTGAAAATCGATCCTTACGCTGAATTGGGCGAAGACACTATGATAATGATCGATTATGAGGAAGAATTTGGAAGACGAATAGTTACTTCCGCCAAGCAGCACCTGATTCAGCGGATAAGGGAAATTGAGAAAGATAATCTCTTTAACGAATTCAGCCAGCGGGTTGGTGAAATTGTAATTGGTGACATACATCAGATCAACCGCCATGAAATAAGATTGAATATTGACAAGACTGAGGTTGTCCTGCCTCGCAGCGAGCAGGTTTACAACGAGAGGTATAGACGTGGCGACACGTTAAAGGCGATAGTTTTAGACGTAAATCGCGAAGGCAAATCCCCGGAGATTGTCGTTTCCAGGAAAAGCGAGATTTTTGTACGCAGATTATTCGAACTTGAAGTGCCTGAGATTTACGATGGAATTGTCGAAATTCGGAACATAGCCCGTGAAGCTGGTGAAAGAACGAAAATATCGGTTGAAACCAACGATAAACGGGTGGATCCGGTTGGAGCATGCGTTGGCATGAAAGGGGTTAGGATTCAGGCGATAGTAAAAGAGTTGAATCGTGAAAAAATCGATATTATCCAGTGGACAAAAGACCCCAATCTGCTTATTAGACGGGCGTTAGCTCCGGTGATTCCTTTGGAATTGGCATTTTCGGAGGATGGACAAAAGGTTTTGGCGATAATTCAAGATGAACAAATGCCGCAGGCGATTGGAAAAAAAGGACAAAACATCCGGTTGGCTTCCCAGTTAACCGGTTTTGAAATAGAACCGATGCGCGTAAGCGAGTACTACCAGGAAGAATTGGAATTAGACGAAGTGGAGGGTATCCCGGAATCGTTAATTAATTTGTTGAAAGATGCAGGATTCCGAACTGCCGAAGACGTTTTGAATATCGAAATAGACAAATTGTTTGGAGTCCCAGGATTCGACGAGCAAACGATTAATTTCGTAGTTGACGTTCTCAATAGCTATTTTGAGGAGAATGAATAATTAATCGTTTACTCATTATAGTTCAGTTAAAAGTGAGGCGATTGAATTAGAGGATTTATGGAAGCAAGCGCTGAACAAGCAAAAAAGCCAAGAAAAAGACGTGTATTCGAAGTTGCGAAAGAACTCAAGGTTGTTACGCCTACGATAATTAAGTTTTTGGAAGAGAACGGATTTGACGTTAGCAGGAAACAAATGCATCCTGTTACAGAGGAGATGTACGTCGCATTACTGGGCAAATTCGACAAGTCTAAGCTCGTGAAATATCAAGCTGAACACGCTACCACAAAAGAAGCGATACAGAAACGTAAATCTGACCGAATCAGGAAAGAAGAGCAAGAAAAAATACTCGCTATTGGGAAAGAGCCGGTAAGGAAAAAGGTAGAGCTTCCCAAATACCAAACCTTTATTGTCAAGAAAGCGGAAGAGGAGCAAAAGAAAAAAGCGCAGCAGGCGAAGAAACGTCAGGAAGCAACGGGACCAAAAGCGTCAAAGCCCAAAGAAAGTGCAAAACCCGCTGTTGAAAAGCGAGATAAAGTTAGCGAAAAAGCTGCCGGCGCAAGAAAAGGCAAGAAAAAGCCTCCTAAAACTGAAATCAAAGATAAAGCTAAGGCTGCTGAACAGGCTGTGAAGGAAGCGATTGCCGGTGACGAACGAAAAGCCCATAAAGAAGAAATAAAAGATGAGGCGAAGGCGCAGGCAAGAAAAATTGAACTTCCGAAACCGAAGCATTTGCGAATAGTCCAACAAGCGCCCAGAAAAGATGAAAAGTTAGAACAAACACAAGTAGCGCCGGACCAAAAAGCAGACATACAGGAACCGGTTCTCTCAGAAAAAGAACAAATTGCTCAAGATCTAGAAAAGGCTAAAAAGGAACCAGAAGATAAGACGAAAGCTACCGCTCCGGATGAAGGAGTGGGAGAAAAACTTGACGCTGCAGCTACAGAACCTGGGTATAAAAAGCCTGAAAAAACTGCAAAAACCAAACCTGGACTTGCAGAAGCGGATAAACCGAAACCCAAGCGGAAGTTAAAGCGGAAACGAGTGCAATTAAAGCCTGAGTCGTTAGAGGATGCACTCGAAACTGAGCAGGATCGTGAACTTAGCAAGACCATACAAAAGAAAACCAAGCAGAAACCTGCGCCTAAGAAAGAGGCAATCAGCGAACCAAAGCCGCCTCGAAAACGCAGACGGAAAAAAGCTGAGTCAGCTAAACCGACAATTGAAGCTGTCGAGAAAACACGGAAAAAGAAACATAAGAAGGTCAGTAAGACAGAAATAAAAGCGGCTATCAGGGAAACAATGGCTAAAGTTGAGGGCCGCGACAAGATCAGACGGAAATATTCGCATGGAAAATCTGCAGAAGCAGAGGCTGAAGCAGATCAAACGCTAAGACTAACAGAATTCATCACGACCCAGGAATTGGCGGATTTGATGGATGTATCTTACCAGGAACTAATTCAGAAGTGCCTTGGCATGGGAATGCTCATTTCCATTAATCAAAGACTGGATAAGGATACTATCGAACTACTCGCTTCAGAGTATGGATTGGAAGTAGAGTTTGTCAAAGACGAAGAATTGGAAGAAGTTACCGATGTGGAAAAAGAAGAAAACCTGGCAAAACGAGCGCCGGTTGTAACGATTATGGGACACGTGGATCATGGCAAAACCACTTTGCTCGATCATTTGAGAAGAACCCGCGTAGCAGAAGGAGAGGTTGGCGGCATTACTCAGCATATCGGCGCTTATGAAGTTGAATACGAAAAACAGAAAATTTCGTTTCTCGATACTCCGGGTCATGAGGCATTTACAGCGATGAGAGCCCGCGGCGCTCAGATCACCGACATTGTTGTGCTGGTTGTAGCTGCAGATGATAAGGTCATGCCACAGACGATCGAAGCTATCGACCACGCACGCGCTGCCAATACCACGATAATCGTCGCCGTAAACAAGATTGATAAACCGGAAGCCAATCCGGAAATGATTTACAAACAGTTAGCCGATCAAAATATACTTGTTGAAAAATGGGGAGGAAAATTCCAGTCCACAGAGATTTCAGCCAAATTTGGCAAGGGAATAGACGATTTGCTGCAAGAAATATTATTGGCGGCTGAAATGCTTGAATTGAAAGCCGATCCCAGTATCAGAGCGCGCGGGGTCGTGGTTGAATCCAGGCTGGACAAGGGACTTGGCGGAGTCGCTACGGTTCTTGTACAAACCGGAACGCTGAAGGTCGGCGATCCTATCGTCGTTGGCGAGCATTACGGCAGGATACGCGCGATGTACGATGAAAATGGAGACAAACGCGAAGAAGCTGGCCCCGCTGCGCCTGCGCAGGTTGTCGGATTTAACGGCATTCCCCAGGCAGGCGATCAGTTAATGGTTTATCCTTCTGAAAAAGAAGCTCGCGAAGTATCTCAAAGAAGACAGCGGCAGCATCGTGAAATTTCGGCTCGACGAATAAAATCCTTGACGCTTGAGCAGGCGAGTAAGCAAATGCAGGAAGCGCAATTAAAAGAATTGCCGCTGTTGTTGAAGGGCGACGTTCATGGTTCCGTTGAAGTGCTGGCAGACGCTTTGATGAAGTTATCGACTAACGAAGTTAAAGTCGATATCGTCCATAAGGGAGTTGGTGGAATTACCGAATCAGACGTGCTTTTAGCAGCGACTTCAGGCGCAATTATTATCGGCTTCCACGTACATCCGAACCTGCAGGCGAGAGAATTGGCAAGAAAAGAAAAAGTCGAAATCAGGCTGTACCGAATTATTCATGAAGTCATCGATGAAATTCATGACACGCTTGAAGGTTTGCTTTCGCCGATTGAAGAACAGCAGGTTGTCGGTCATGTAGAAGTAAGACAGGTATTCAAGATCAGTCGATTGGGAACGATTGCGGGCAGTTATGTTACAGAGGGTAAAATAACCAGAAACAGTCTTGTGAGGCTGATCAGAGACGATATTGAGATCTGGTCGGGACCTTTAGCAAGTTTGAAAAGGTTTAAGGATGATGTAAGGGAAGTTTCACAGGGTTATGAATGCGGCATTGCTCTGGATGGATTTAAGGATATTCGAGAAGGCGACCGGCTTGAAGTGTTTGAGATAATCAAAACCAGAAGAAAACTGGACGCGACTGCTTGAAGTTAACGCTGTTAATTTATGATTTATCGATACCTGCATCTCATTCATTAAAAGAAAAACGCAAAGCTTTACGCAGCATTAAAGACGGCTTGCGCCATAATTTTAACGTATCGGTGGCAGAGGTAGATTACAGCGATATTTGGCAAAATGCAAAAATTGCAATAAGCTATGTTTGCGGCAATGGAAGATTAGCGGATTCGGCAGCCTGTAAAATCGATGATTTCTTTGATAAGCAATATAGCGTGATAGTGACGAAGATGGAGCGAATCGATTACTGAGAGGAGGAAGTTTTTTTCTGTTTTAAGAAACTAATTAGCATGGAGTAACTGATGAAAAGTTTTAGAACAAAACGAGTGAATGAGTTGTTGAAACGTGAGATTGGCGAACTAATAAATAACTCTCTTTTAGGAGCGACAGATTTTTTTTATACCGTTACGGAAGTTAGAACGACAAAAGACTTAAAACACGCCGACGTCTGGATAAGCGTTCTTGGCAGTCCTGAAAAGAGGGGGGAGGCAATTCGAGTCTTAAAAGAAAATAGCTGGAGAGTTAAAAAGGAACTGGCTAAAAGAGTATATTTAAAACGATTGCCCGAAGTTGAGTTTAAACTGGACGATACTTTAGATAAAGCGGAAAGAATAGAGAAGATTTTGAAAGACATTAATACTTCAAAAACTCAGACAGTCGATTCTGATGATTGATAAAAAAGCAGCGAATGAAATATCCTCTTTTTTCGCTTTGGAGGGGGACACGCTTGTTGTGTCGCACTATTCGCCCGATGGAGATTCAATAGGGTGCCTGTTGGCGATGGGCAGTATTCTTGACCAGCTATATTGCCGGAATACTTTGGCAATCGATGACGAATGTCCGAATAAATATAAATTTATGCCCGGTTTTGAATCGATCGTGAATCTGAAAAATACAAAATTGCCAAAATGTTATGAAAAGACAATTATTTTGGACGCCGGGGCTTTGGCGCGCGTGGGCAAGGCAAATGAATATATTAACGATAATACGCGAATATTGAATATCGATCATCATTTTACCGGTAAGTTTTACGGGAATATCAATTATATAGACGTCGATGCATCGGCTACGGCAGAACTGATATACGATTTGTGCAGTATTCTTGAACTGGACATTACACCGCAGATTGCTTATGGTATTTATGTTGGCATAATTACCGACACGGGCCGATTTCGTTTTTCAAACACGAACGATCGCGCATTGCAAATTTGCGGCGAAATGATTGAACGAGGAGTCGATCCGGTTAAGGTAACGGAAAACTTATTTTTTAATATGCCCATCGACGTAATTCGTTCTTTAGGCTGGGGATTGTCGAACCTGTCTTTGTATATGGGCGGAGTTGTATCGATATTGCATTTAGATAAAGAACACAATGTAAGCAATACCGAGGGATTTGTCGAATATGCAACCTCGGTGGAAAAGGTCTTAATCGGTATTTTTATATGCGAAACCAAGGAAAACGAGTTCAAAATTTCAATACGTTCCCGTTGTTCGGTAAATGTATCCGAGATTGCAAAGAAACTTGGCGGCGGCGGTCACAGGAAGGCTGCCGGATTCCAGTTTGAAGGCGAATATAAGGACTTAAAGGAATTGCTGCTCGATGAAATAGGCTTGGAAATGCAAAAACGCAATATACTCGACGATTCAAAGGTATTGAGTGTACTGCCTTTGTCGAAATCGAGCAAGTAACGCATAAAAAAAACGATTATTGAAATCTATTGCAGAAATTCAAGAATTAGACGGAAAAATAATTCCTGTAATCAAACCGGCTGGCATTACTTCATTCGGTGTGGTTGCAAAAATTAGAAAAGCGACAGGAATAAAAAAAATCGGTCATGCTGGAACGCTTGATCCTTTTGCCGAGGGTGTTTTAGTCGTCGGCGTCGGCAGAAAAGCTACTCGACAGTTGAATAATTATGTTGTTCAGGAAAAGGAATACGTTGCTCGAGTTGAACTTGGAATAGAAACGGATACTTATGACTCTACTGGAAAAGTTTTAGTCAGAAACGACTTTATTATGCCGGAAAGAGAACGGCTTGAGGAAGTTTTCCGTATGTTCAGAGGTGAAATAGAACAACTTCCGCCAGCGTTTTCTGCAGTAAAAGTTAATGGAGTCAGAGCTTATAAAGCAGCTCGCCAGGGAAAAAAGATCGAACTTAAACCGAGAAAGGTTCGTATTTATTCACTTGAGCTGTTGAAAATTTTAAGTGAAGGATTTGATTTAAAAATCGTCTGTTCAAAAGGCACATACATTAGAACGCTTGCCTGCGACATCGGCCGAGCGTTGGGGATGGGGGCTAATTTAAAAAACTTGGTTCGAACGCGCGTCGGACAATTCGAGATGGGAGCATCATACCCACTCGAGGTTTTACTTGATTTTGCGCAAAATTACAAAGAGGGAATTGATGAAGGTCATACAAGGTTTTAACGAATTAACCCCTGATGACAATTCAATTGTTACCGTAGGTTCGTTCGATGGAATTCATTTAGGACATCAACGGATTGTACAACAGATGCGTAAGTTAGAAGGGACTATAACCGTCCTCACTTTCGATCCGCATCCCCAGATGATCTTGAGACCAAATCAAGCGCCGCCGCTTTTGACGACCTTTGAAGAAAAACTGCGTTTATTTGAGAAACTCAGTGTAGATAAACTAATAATTATCAAGTTCGATAAGGAATTTGCTTCATTGAGTCCCAGTGAATTCATCGAAGAAATAATCGTGAAAAAAGTGGGATTAGCGCATATTTTTGTCGGTCCCAATCACGCTTTCGGTCAGGGGCGCAAAGGCGACGTTAAATTGATCCATGAACTTGGCGAAAAGCATGGTTTTGAAGTTCACGTGGTCGATCCGGTAAACAGATTTAACGAAAAAATATCAAGTACGAGGATCAGAAAACTATTGCTCAAAGGCGATCCTCTTACTGCATGGCGCTGCTTAGGCAGACCTTTTTATATGGACGCTGAAGTCATCGAAGGAGACAATCGCGGGAAAAAATTGGGCTTTCCAACAGCGAACCTGAGACTTACGGATACCGAAAAGCTTATCCCGCCTTCGGCGGTTTACGTTACGGTTACAGAAGTTGACGGCATTCGATGGCCATCGGTGAGTCATTTCGGACCGCGTCCAACTTTCAGGGGCGCTTCGCCGGCTTTTGAAACTTTTATTATAGGTTTCCGTAAAGATATCTACGGAAAAGACGTCCGGGTCGGATTCATCGATGTATTGCGCGATATTAAGACCTTCAGGACGCCGGCTGAATTGGTTCAGCAATTAAGAATGGATATTCGAAATTCAGCGCAAAGATTGGCTGAATTGGGCTTTGGCAGTAATGCAAGACTTAGAATTCAGAGATTCGGAAAAGTTCTTTTATAGGATTTTCCACTTATCATTGAATCCTAAGTTGCTTCAAACGGAGAAGAAATGGAACATAAGTTAATCGATAACAAAGAATTAGTTACAAATTTTGGCGCCAACGAAAACGATACCGGGCGCACGGAAGTTCAAATTGCCCTGTTAACTAACAGGATCAATTATTTAACCGGACACTTCAGGAAAAATCCTAAAGATCATCACGGAAGAAGAGGACTTCTGCGACTAGTTGGCAGGCGCAGACGGCTGCTTAATTATCTTGAAAACCAGGATCCGCTTCGTTACAGAAGCCTGTTGGTAAAGTTAAGCTTGCGCCGTTAGACTAAAAATCTCGATATAACTTATTAATCGAAATTTACCTAATTTCAATTGTCTTTTAGTTGATCGAGTTAAATAAGCGGCAAACTTGGGATAATAAGTTTGCGCTAAACTGAAGTTTAATAATTTGGATAAAATTTAGAGAGTTTGTTAGTGAATGTAACAAAAGAAATGGAAATAGGCGGCAAGACCCTGAAAGTAGTCCTTGGAAGGACGGCTCGCCAGGCTGACGGCGCCGCCTGGGTGCAACTGGGAGATACCGTATTGCACGCCACAGTCGTATCTCAGAAGGAACCTCGAGAAGGAATGGATTTCCTTCCTCTTACAGTTGATTATCGCGAAAAAATGTATGCTGCCGGCAAGATTCCGGGAGGATTCTTTAAACGTGAGGGAAAACCTAACGAAAATGAGGTTCTCAATGCGAGAATAATCGACCGTCCGATAAGACCTCTATTTCCTGATGGATATAGATGCGAAACACAAGTTATGGTTGCGGTATTATCTGCAGACATGGAAAATTGCGCATCGGTTTTAGGCGCTATCGCTGCTTCGCTCGCATTGAATCTTTCAGATATACCCATGAGTGAAGCGGTTGCATCAGTGCGAGTGGGATTGATAGAGGGAAATTTTGTCGTTAATCCGACTTTCGAGGAACAAGAGGTCAGTGATCTCGATTTAATCATCGCCGGTTCTGCCGATGCAATTGCAATGGTTGAAGGACACGGCAATGAGATTTCCAACCAGACTTTAATTGAGGCATTAGCATTCGGTCATGACCATATTAAGAAAATAGTTGCGTTTCAACAGGAACTAATCGATGAATATGGCGTAACCAAGCGTGAATTCATACCTGTTGAAAAGGATGAAGAACTTGCCAGAGAAGTTGAAAATAAAGGCATGGAACAGATTATTGCCATTTCAACTGAAACTGATAAATCCAAACGCAAGGAAATGACTAAAGCGCTGGTAGATAGTTTAATTGAAGGCTTAGACCCGGAAGATGAAGATCGAATATCCAAAGTTCCGGAATACGTAAAGGATTTACTGAAAAACCAAGTCCGGAAAAACATAATCGAAAAAAATATCCGGCTTGATGGCAGAACAAGCGTCGATATTAGGGCTATCGACATTGAACTGGGCGTTCTTCCCCGCGCGCATGGTTCAGCTCTCTTTACAAGAGGACAAACTCAATCGCTTGGCGTCGTCACGCTGGGTACAAAGATCGATGAACAACGCCTCGATCAGATGGACGTTGAAGGATTCCGCAGGTATATGCTGCATTATAATTTCCCCCCCTATGCTACTGGCGAAGTTAAAAACTTTTTCACTGTTTCCCGCCGGGAGATCGGGCATGGGAAATTGGGCGAAAGAGCCCTCCAACCAATGATTCCGAGTTGGAATGATTTTCCATACACTTTAAGAATCGTATCTGAAATCATGGAGTCTAACGGCTCTTCTTCCATGGCTACCGTTTGTTCCGGATCGCTTGCTTTAATGGACGCTGGCGTTCCCATCAAAAAACCGGTTGCAGGCATTGCAATGGGTTTGATAATCGAAGACGATCAATATAGGATATTAACTGATATTCTTGGCGATGAAGATCATCTGGGCGACATGGATTTCAAAGTTGCCGGCACCCGCGATGGTATTACGGCTTTTCAGATGGATATAAAGATCAAGGGCATTTCTCAGGAAATCATGGCGGCAGCTTTAGAACAAGCTTACGCTGCGCGTCTGAATATCCTTGATACGATGGATAAAGCTATAAGCGCACCGCGCAGCGAAGTTTCCAACTATGCGCCGCGTTTTATTACTGTAAAGATTCCCGTTGACAGGATCGGCGCGTTGATCGGACCCGGCGGTAAAGTTATAAGGGAGATTATTGCCGATACGGGTGCGACTATCGACGTTGAAGACGATGGCTCGGTAAGAATTGGTTCATCGAACAATGAAAGCGCTCAAGCGGCTTTGAAGCGAGTCGAAGAGTTAACTCAGGTTCCGGAAGAAGGTAAGATTTATCAGGGTGAAATAAAAAAAATCATGGATTTTGGCGCCTTTGTGGAAATACTTCCCGGTGTAGAGGGTTTGCTGCATATTTCACAGATCGATAATCGCCGTGTAAATAATGTGTCGGACTATTTTAAAGTGGGTGACAAGGTAGAAGTTAAGCTTCTTCGGATAGAACCGAATGGAAAATTCGATTTATCCCGCAAAGTTCTTTTGCAGCCGGATCCGTATCAACAGCCATCTGGGAATCAGGATCAGGGACCACAGGGAAATTTCATGAATAAAAAGTTCAACAGAGGCAAACCTTCTCGCGATCGGGATAGAGACCGAAAAAACAGGAGATAACTTGGCTGAAACATCCGCGACCTCATTTTATAAGAAAACTGTTCTTGACAATGGAGTTCGGATAATAACCGAGTCTCTTTCGCATATAAGATCCTTATCGATTGGATTTTGGTTCGATACCGGAAGTCGTGATGAACCAGACGAACTTTCCGGTATCGCTCATTTTTTGGAACACATGAATTTTAAAGGCACTCCCAAACGGAATGCCGTACAGATTGCGCGTGAAATCGAAGGTCGAGGCGGTCATTTAAATGCCTTCACGTCTAAAGAAGCGACCTGTTATCTTGTTCGAGTAATCGATGAGCAATTGCCACGCGCCCTTGAAGTCTTATCGGACATTACAAGAAATTCCATTTTTGATCCTGACGAAATCGACCGAGAGCGCAATGTGATTTTGGAAGAACTCAAAAATATGGAAGATACTCCGGATGATGTAGTTTTTGAGTACTTTTACAATCAAGTATTTAAACCTCATTCCCTTAGCCGTTCGGTTCTTGGCAATCGTGAATCGCTTCAGAGTATCAATCGCCGGCATTTGCTCGACTACACAAGACGCAGATACCATGGCAATAGGCCGGTTATCGTCGCGGCTGGGCATTTGAATCATGACCGATTTGTAAAAATGATTGAACGCCGGTTTCCCAATGAGACCGGCGATGAACAGATCCGCCTGGCTCCATCCTCAAACGGTAAAATGGATGATATACAATATCGAAAAATGCCGACCCAGCAGGCGCATATCGTAATTGGCTGTCACGGATTGCCTTACTCAGATCGCAGAAAATATACGCTTTTGGTTCTGTCAACGCTTTTTGGCGGGGGCATGAGCTCGCGTTTATTTCAAACGATCCGGGAAAAGCTTGGGCTTGCCTACACTGTCTTTTCCTTTATGGAAACTTACCGTGATACAGGATTGTTTGGAATATACGCCGGAACACTGCCGGAGCGCGCTGATGACACTCATAATGAGATCTTAAATGAAGTAAAAAAACTGATACAAAAACCCATCGGAATTCGCGAACTTAATCGCACTAAAGACCAGTTAAAAGGAAATCTGATCCTTGGACTGGAATCGCCCAACGTTAGAATGCACCGGCTCGCTAAATTAGAGCTTAATGGAGAGAAGTTTCAGCCGATCGATGATATCATTGCAAAAATAGATGCGGTTGAAGTGGATGACATCGCCGAATTAGCCGATGAGTTGTTTAACAACAGGTCTGTTTTTACGACAATGCTGCTTCCAAATTAAAAGCAATATTTCCGAAACTCGTTCCCACGCTCCAGCGTGGGAATGCATATTGACCTTGTAGTTAAGTATGCGTTCCCACGCTGGAGCGTGGGAACGAGTCGGCAATTTTCGTTCATTTCTCTTACTATGGTGAAATGAATAATTATTCATAAGGGAGGATACTTGGAATTCATAAAACCCGCAGTTAGAACAGAACAGATTACTTATGCCGTGCGCGATATCGTTCTTGTCGCCGAACAAGCTCGAAATTTGGGAAAAGAGATGCTGTATCTCAACATCGGCGATCCGAATCAATTTGATTTTCAGACTCCGCCCGAATTGGTTTCAGCAATGTGTTCGGCTCTAATCGAAAACAAGAATGGCTACGGACCTTCTTCCGGTATAAAACCCGCGGTTGAAGCAATTGAGCGCGAAGCCGAAAGGAAAGGCATTCGTAATATCCACGATATATTCGTCACCACCGGCGCAAGCGAAGCTATCGAGCTTTGCCTTTCTGCGCTGGCGAACCGGGGTGAAAACGTACTGACGCCGGCTCCGGGATATCCACTTTATACTGCTATTGTCGCGCGCCTCGAGGCTATCGAAAACCCATACTTTCTAAATGAAGAAAATGGGTGGCAGCCGGATGTGGAAGATATTAAATCAAAAATAAACGACCAAACTCGAGCCATTGTCCTGATAAATCCGAATAATCCCACAGGTTCTAATTGCTCGAAAGAGTTGTTGCTTGAAATCATAGATATTGCTAAGCAAAATGATCTGGTTATATTCGCTGATGAGATTTACGACAAGATTCTATATGACGATGAGCAACATATTTCCATTGCAGCGCTTGATGATCAGGTTCCGGTTATAACATTCGGCGGGTTATCGAAGAATTTTCTCGGACCGGGACTGCGCATTGGATGGGGAATCGTCAGCGGCAATAAGGCTTTGCTGGAAGAATATATCGAAGCGGTAAACAAAATGCTGCGGGCGAGGCTTTGCGCCAATCACCCGCTTCAATATGCGATTATGCCTGCGCTGGATGGAAAGCAGGAACACATAATCGAAATGATGGAAAAACTGACAAGACGCAGAGACCTCACCTACCAAATGCTGAACGATATCGATGGAATTACATGCGAAAAACCCAAAGGCGCTTTTTATGCATTTCCACAATTGCATATCGAAGAGGAGGATGAAGAATTTGTCAAAAGACTTATTTTAGAAACCGGCGTCGTTATCGTACCCGGGAGTGGATTCAGACAAGTTCCGGGTACAAAGCATTTTCGGGTCGTATTCTTGCCTCCTGAGGAAACGCTCGAAAAAGCGTACAATCAGATTGCGGATTTTATGAAGAAGAATCGATAACTTTCATGAATGTTAAAATCAGGCAGCTTCCCCATGGACACGGATTGCCTCTGCCGGAATATGCAAGCGAAGGATCGGCTGGGTTGGATTTGTATGCGGCATTAGAGCGGGAGATAATTATTCGACCGGGAGCAGTCTTCTTAGCCCCTACCGGAATTTCAATAGCTCTTAATCCAGGATTTGAAGGTCAGGTTCGTCCCCGCAGTGGATTGGCGGCGAAGAAAATGATTGGCATTGTAAATTCCCCCGGTACGATCGATTCGGATTATCGCGGCGAGATCCTGGCGCCTCTGATAAATCTCTCGGACAATGATTTCATTCTGAAACGCGGAGATCGCATCGCACAGTTGGTAATAACTCGTTACGAAAAAATTAAATGGGAGGCGGTTAACGATTTGCCGGAAAGCAAACGCGGAGCGGGAGGCTTCGGTCACTCCGGCAGATAGAACAGCCGAACTTCCTGCGCTTTTATATCATAAGGTTACCGATTACTGGGAACCGGGGATAACCTGGGTAAGTCCCAATGCTTTTCTTAAACAGATAAGCGAAATAAACAAAACCGGCTGGAGAACTTGCCTTCCGCAATCAGACTTCGAAACGCTCGGAAACAAGACGCAGAAAGATTTCGTTTTAGCCTTTGACGACGGTTATGAATGCATTTACAGATACGCCTTTCCGATTTTAGAAAAATTCGCGTATAAGGCGATGATATTCATACCAACCGCCTATATCGATAAAGAAAACAGTTGGGATTGCCAATTGTTTGGCAGAAAGTTCCGGCACTTGAATCGGATGCAAATTAAAGAAATCCAACGATCCGGCTGGATAATCGGTTCACATACGGTTTCGCATTCTTCACTTATCGGGATGACGCGGAAAAGAATAATCATCGAACTGTCAGATTCAAAAAAGAATCTCGAGGATCTGACCGGTGAAAAGATCGATTGGATTTCGTTCCCTTTCGGTCGCTACAATTCAGAAATACTCAATCTTGCGAAAGAATGCGGCTACCATGGCGCTATCGTTTCGATCAAAAATAACGCCTACAAGCCGTCGAATTTTTCCCTTATTCATGCAACTGCAGTATATTACTGGGATAAAGATAAAGCACCCATTAATCTTTTACAAAATTACAAAGTGCTGGGATTGAACAGAATTGTTCGGAGAACAATCAACTGGTTCAGCAATGGAACTATTTTGCTAAAGAAACATTTTCCGGACAAAAATATTATGAAAAACTTTCTTTAGTAATCAAATATAGTTATATTGCATCAGCTAAAGTGACGCTACAGGTTCTTCATTTAACTTCGGCGCAGTTATTCAAAAGCTTTACTATACTATTGGCGAGGTGAGTGAGTTAACCGGGCTGGATCAGCATGTTTTGAGATACTGGGAAACGGAATTCAGAGACTTATCGCCTCGTAAAAATCATGGCGGCAAACGGTTATATCGCGACTCCGATTTACGCATTATTGAAAACATCAAGCGATTATTGTATGAGGAGCGATTTACAATCGAAGGCGCTAAAAAGAAAATTAAAGAAAGTAAGAACGTTCAAACTGAAAATGCTGATAAAGGTTGCATCGAAGAGATAAAAAAAACCTTATTAGATATCAAGAATATACTTGATTCGTAATTCGGGGCGTGGCGCAGTCTGGTAGCGTACTTGACTGGGGGTCAAGTGGTCGCTGGTTCAAATCCAGTCGCCCCGACTTTAGATTGTTTTCTTAAACCCGCTTCATTTGGAGTGGGTTTTTTTACTCATACCATAAGCAGTATTCAACATACTGTATATTTTACCATTAATAATGCAGATAAGAAAAAATCGCTTTGCGTTCTGATATTCTTGATTTCTTATAAATTAATTGTTACATTTAGATTGTTATTAACTTTGAATCGATAACACTCTCTTGGAAAATATTAAAGAACTTACTGGGACCACAGTAGTTAGTTAAACGCAAACATTGAGCGGCAAACTGCCGCGCAGAGGGAGAACCAAAATGCTTGGCAACAGGATTTTTTCGCTTCATTCGATACTATTCGCTTTTTGCGCATCTCTATGTCTTTTTGTTCCAAATACAGCAACTCCCAGCGTTGTTATCGATCCGCAGGGGATCTTCGCACATTTGAACGAAGACAATGAAGAACAACTCGTTGAAGTTATCATAACAAATGAAGACGAGATGGATTATGCATTCCAGGTTAGTTTAGATTTACCGGAAGAAGAGGGCGACTTGCGCCGCGGTCCCCGGCGGGACGATCCGGGCGATATCTTAGGAAATATTAATGTTGGAAATGGAGCCTGGACAGGCATAACATGGGATGGCGATTTATTATGGGGTATAGAATGGGAACAAGATATAATGATCGCCTGGGATTATCGGGAAGAAGATATTGTCGAAGAGATTAATTTAGGCATGAATATTTTTGGTCTGACGTTCAACGGCGAAGATTTCTGGGGAGGACGCTTCAATGAAAACGGGCAGGCTTCTCTTGTGAGATTCAATCGGGAAGGCGAATTGCTGCAGAATATGAACATACAGGGATTAATAGCCACTGGCATAGCCTGGGACGGGGAAAATCTTTGGTGCCTGGTTATCGATCCTAACGGAAGACCGGGGATATTGCGTCAAGTAACTGAGAATGGCGAACAACTCCAGGAAATAAATCTTGGCGAATTATTGGGAGATCAACAGATTGCTGCTATTGCCTGGGTCCCTGAACACGAAGCCGGTCACTTATGGACGCTGGTTACCGACGGACAGTTATACCAGTTGACTTTACAAGAAGATAATTTTGAGATTATTGCTGAAGCGAGAGTAAATCGTCAAAATTTATTTGGACTCGACCATGACGCGGAAAATCTTCTGTGCGGCGGACAAGGAAATTCATGGTCGGTAATCGACGATGGAATTCAGGAGCCGAGATGGTTAGAAGTTGAGCCGATGGAAGGCGTTATTCAGGCGGATGACGAACTTACACTGGATTTTTTATTTACCCCGGACATTGAAGAAGCCGGAGTTTATGAAATGACTGTGAATATCGATTTCTACGAAGATGAAGAAGGAGGAGATTTGATATACAGCAAACATTTTTCAGCGGTTATGTCTCTTGATTCGCCGGTGGGCGTTATCGAAGGCGTTGTTGTCGATCGCGAATCTGGAGAACCGATAAATAATGCTGGCGTCGATTTACAATCTTTCGATGCAGTTCGGTTTACAAACAGGAATGGCGTATTTGAATTCGAGAATCTGCCGTCAGAAGTTTATGAGTTATTCGTAACCGCTGAACATTACCTTCCACAGGCAGTCGAGGTCGAAGTCGCAGACGGCGATGTTGCGGAACCGGAAATTGAAATGCTCCATGCCGAGTGCAATATTGAAAATGAAAATATCGAAATCGATCTTGCCCCCGATGAATTTGCTGAGGAGAATTTCCTCGCTGCAAATAATGGGAACGGAACGCTTATATATAGAACTGAAAAACGCATTGATATTAATCAACGAATCGATCCTTGGGATTTAATATTCAGTCTTAATGCCGGTGAATTGCTCGATGATTCGCGGCTTCAGGGTTCGGTGTATCTTGACGGGAATTACTACATAGCGGGAGCAAATGACCGCGATCCGGTTATTTATGTGGTTTCGCCGGATGGAGAATTAATCAGGCAATTTGACCAACCGGGGGACAGCAGATATGGAATGCGCGATTTAGCCTGGGATGGCGAACTTATCTGGGGATCCGGCGAAGAAACGGTATTTGGCGTTACTCTCGAAGGCGAGGTTGAAACGGAATTTGAAGGTCCGTTTAATCCTAATAACAATATTGCATGGGATCCGGATAGAGAGATTTTCTGGATTGCCAGCACAACCTCCGATATTGCAGGCGTCGATCGCGAGGGAAATGTGGTCGATGAGTTAAGCCGAATGGGTTTAAGAAATTACGGATTGAGTTATTATCCTGACGATCCGGATGGCTATAATCTTTACATTTTTGCAAAGATGAACGATATTGGCGACTTATTAATATATAAAATGAATCCACAGAATAACGATACAATTTTTGTCGCCAATCTCGACGAATTTGCCGAAGGCAATCCAATTGGCTCTTTCATAACAAATGAACACAATCCTTTAATCTGGTCTTTTGTCGCCGCCATTAACGATGGTCAAAATGACAGAATCGACGTTTTTGAACTTGGGGTAAGAACGAACTGGGTCGAAATCGAACCTCAGGAGGGTGAGATACCGGCGGGCGATAATGAGGAATTTACAATTTCGTTTGACGCTTCAAACCTCGAACCTGACGTTTATGAATTGGATATTGTCTTTATCCATAATGGTTTCGGCGGTGAAACCGTTTTATCGGCTACCATGAACGTAATTGAAGGACCTGTAATCGCAGAGAGAATTCTCGACCTGAGTGTCGGATGGAATATGGTTTCGGTTAATGTGCAGCCAGAAGATAATGATATTCGCGCAGTAACTGAACCTATCGTCGATCAGGACCGATTGATTTTAATGAAAGACGGCCTGGGCAGATTCTATAATCCGGAATTCGATTTTAATAATATTCCCGGATGGGACGTTCATCAAGGATACCTGATGAAACTGCGAGACCAATCTCAACTCGCAATTGAAGGCATGACAGTTATGGCGGACGCTCCTATCGAATTGCGAGCCGGTTGGAATATGACTGCCTATTTCCCGCGCGAACCGGTGGAAGCGACAGTCGCCCTTTCGGGAATTGAAGAAAATCTGATACTTGCTAAAGATGGCGAAGGACGGTTTTACAATCCTGAGTGGGATTTTAGCAACATGGGCGACATGCGAGAAGGTCGAGGGTATCAATTAAAAGTTTCGGATGACGTCGAGTTGATTTATAACGTTCGAGAGCGAGGTTTAGCAGACAATCCTGAAGAATATCCAAATTCCGGCTTGGTGGAATTCCAGCCAACCGGAGCAAATATGAGTCTTCTGATTCTGGCGAAAGATCTGGAGAGCGAGGAGATTGCGGTTTACAGCAGTGACAAACTGGCGGGAACAAGCAAAATCCATGATGGAAAGTGCGGTATAGCCGTCTGGGGCGATGATCCAACAACGCCGTCGATAGACGGAGCTTTGCAGGATGAGCCGTTGATTATCCGGTTGTTAAATGGACACGCTGATAAACACATAAAATATCGCACCTTACAAGGAAAGCCGCAATATGAAGCCGATGGTCTCTGGGTTGTCCGAATTGAAAGTCAGCAACTTCCTGAGAAATTCGGTATTTTATCTGCATTTCCCAATCCGTTTAACAACCAAACGACGATTACTTTCTCTTTAATCGAAACAGCTCGAATCGACCTCGGATTGTATGACACTGCAGGCAGACTTGTGAGAAAACTTGCACAAAAAAAATGCGAAAAAGGCGTCCATAGAATCGTAATCAATAAAAACGAGCTGTCAACGGGAATTTACTTCGTACGGCTTGAATCGGGAGATAGCAGCAGCAGTTTAAAAATCCTGATGGTAAAGTAAACAGTTGATCCGCGAGTATAAACTTAATTGACAATTCACTGGAATAGCCCTATATTTCCTGTAACTTTTAGATAATTTCCGCAACCTAAAATTTGTCGTTAAATGCCCGTATTCTGGAAAAAGGATCCTTTTAAACCGCTAAAGAAAGCCATTGGTAAAGAAAAAGTCTATACTTTGCCTGAGGATTTAGCGTTATACAGCATAGACGCCTCCCATCTTCAAGGCGCTCCCTGTGCGGTAGTCCTGCCTGAAAATGCAGCCGATCTTCAAAAAATAGTCCGATTTGCAAGCGAAACTGGAATCCATATCACGCCGCGCGGCGCCGGTAGTGGATTATCCGGGGGGAGCGTTCCTGAGAAAAATAGCGTTGTGGTTTCCTGCGAAAGAATGACAAAAATAGAAAAAATAGATCATAAAGACAAAATCGCCATTGTTGAACCTGGCGTTGTTACCGAACAATTGCAACGTAAAGCTGCCGAACAGAATCTTTATTATCCTCCGGATCCCTCCAGTAATTCTATCAGCGCTATAGGCGGCAATGTTGCAGAAAACGCCGGCGGCTTAAGATGCTTTAAATATGGCGTTACCGGTCAATATGTTTTAGGTGCGGAATTTATTAATTCACAAGGCGAGATTGTGCGCACAGGATATTTTGGCGCTAAAATCTTTGAACCGGATATTACCGGACTGATTATCGGATCCGAAGGAACCTTAGGCATTATTTCGAAAATTGCGCTGCGATTAATACCACTGCCGGAAAATACAATCACTATATTGTGTTCATTTAAGGAATCCGAAGAGTGTTTTGAGACAGTCGAATCGATAATAGCTCATGGCGTCGTCCCTTCGGTCCTTGAATTCATCGATCACAATGCTATTCAGGCGGCTCTGGAATACTCAGACATCACTCTAACAGATGCTGTTAAAGGAATCCTTCTCATGGAACTTGACGGTTCAGCCCGTGAGGTTTCCGAATTTTTACACCATATAAAAAAAATACTCGGCAATTCAGTTATGGACATCAAAATCGCGCAGGAAAAATCCGAAAGGGATAGTTTATGGAACTTGCGCCGATCGATTTCGCCAAGTCTAATAAGACTTTCGACCGGAAAATTACACGAAGATATTGCGGTTCCGCGAGGCAAAATATCCGAAACATATCGGGCAATTAAAGAAGCGGAGCGTTCTAATTCAGTTTGGATTGCGGTTTATGGTCACGCCGGAGATGGAAATTTGCATGTTGTTATTCTCTTCGACGCCGGTAATAGAAACAGCGTAAGTAATGCGAAAAAGGCTTCGGAGGAAATATTTAGATATGCAATAAAGGTTGGCGGCACCATATCGGGAGAGCATGGTATCGGAATCGCGAAGCGTAACTATTTATCTTGGCAGTTTCCTGAGAGAAACATTAAATATATGCATCAGATAAAAGAAATGTTTGATCCGAATTGCCTGTTTAATCCGGGCAAGATATTAAAACAGTAATTGCTCATGAAGCGCGCTTCGCCACGGAACATGAAAACAAACTTCTCTG
>CAZWOY010000015.1:0-21617 GCA_964635255.1 uncultured bacterium | reverse complement strand
ATGCGATCCAGCAAGGTCGAGAAGGCAGGCAGAGACGCCTGCCCTACCGGTGGATTTTTTATTTTCCCAGTAATTTTTCACAAGCTCCAGAGTTGTAAATCTCATAACCTCAGGATCTGAGAAAATCGGATATAAATCGCGTGCATCCTCGAGTTTCCAGTTCCTGACGATCAAATTATCCGTTTCAAAATCTTCAACTTTCAATATCAGGCAATTTTAAGATTCAGTCCTAACATTTTCGCGCAATACGCAGCCTGTTCGGTGTAGGCGCCGTAGGAAATTATCTGATGCGTACCCAGTAGATTGTCGGTAAAAGTTTTCGAAGAATCGATCCGCAATCTCACCTGAGTCCTGCATGAATGAAGTTTCGGCGATTCTTCAGTAACCGCTTTTGCTGCCATTATATCTTCAAGGTTATTCCCAATTCTTGAAATGGTAAAGACCCTCGATTTTGGCATTGTAGCGTTTATTGCAATACTTTTCCGGCTTTCATAATGTCTCATAAACCGGTAATGCAATTTGAAAGAGCCAATAGAAACGGGCGTCGTACAATGAACAAGATCAAGTCGATTATCCTCATAAATTATCGGATTGCCCATAAACACGTATTCGGAACCTAATGCTTTCAGCAGAAACATCGTTACAGCCGCCTCCAGATCGCCTTCACAGGCGCCGATATACGCTCCCGTATCATTTAAATAACTTAAAGGCAGGCAGCATGAACTGTCTGTCTGATTGAGCAAGGAAAAACATGCAACCGCAACGCCGTCGGCGCTATAATAAGTTAACAGTTTTTCCAATGCGGGAATTATCCGGCACGCTTCATATTTCGCGCCTTTCTCTATATTGATAAGTTCCGGATTATCCTTTGACCAATAATTAAACGCTTCCTCAACCAGATCTTGCGGCGCTTTCCTGATTTCTTTCAAAAACATATCAGAGGAAATGGGAACGATCTCGACCCCCAACTTTTCCTTAAACCTGTCTAAATCTCTGCAGCTATTTATAATCCATGGTTCCGTTTCGCCGATTAACAGCAGTCTCGCATTGCGGACTCGTTTGACTGCTTGCCAGGATTGAAAAATAAGGCGTAATTCTGATAAATCGGTTATCCAGTAGGAATTTTTCCCTTTTAAATTAAAATAGGCGTGAAAATCGGTACAGGCAGGATGCGCATTGCAACTTAACAGTTTATTGCCGATCTCTTCTGGAAGGCATTCATTTGGAAGGTAAGAATTAACCAACGCTACATGGTCGTAATTATCCGATATTTCTTTCATCCATTGCTGTACGCCGCCGCTCATTGGGATAAAAATTGCTAATCCGCCGGCTTCGCGAGGCTTTAATTTTGAGAGGTAATCGTAAGAATTGTCAATTAAGTGAAATTCAACATATTGCGATCCGATATTCAGGTTCGACGTCAAAACCTTAGTTAGTGTAACAAACACGTTGCCAAGTTCTTCCCGATCCTTCCAATAGTTTGGAGAGGCGAACGCAAAAACATCCACCGGATATTTTTGATGAAGCTGACTCATGAAACACGCCCTTTTTTAATCCCATTGAGTGCGCGCTTCAGCGCGCATTTTGCCCCGATACGCGCTGAAGCTCACTCATGGATAATGTTCCCCGGATAATCATTATCCGGACTACTTCACGCCTTTGTGGTTAAATATTTTCCCTCAGGAAATCGACCGATCGAGAACTACTTCAAAACCGTCATTTTTTGAACGCTCTCAAATTCACCGGCTTTCAGCTTATAAAAATAAGTTCCGCTGGTGAAGTTTGCGCTGTTGAACACAGCGCTATGAAAACCGGCTTTGAGTTCCCGGTTGACCAAGGTCTCGACTAATCTGCCATTAAGGTTGTAAATCGCCAAATGCGCCTGGTTCGCCTCCGGCAATCCAAATCTGATGCTCGTACTCGCATTGAATGGATTGGGGTAGTTCTGCGCCAGGAAATATTCCGAAGGTATTTCGCCCGGAGCCGCCACGCTCAAAACCGTAAAATCATCCTTGCCATAAACTGCGCCTTTGCCGGTCAGGATTGCGACGATATCCAGCTCTTGTTCCGTTCCCGCACTGGGATTCCACAATTTCAGACAATATGATTCGTTTGCAGTCAAGCCGTCGATCGTGGTCGTCGTCGGATCGTCGCCCCAAACGGCGACGCCGCAGCGACCATCCTGGATCACACCGGCGCCAACGATAAGATCGCCCGAAAATACGCCGATCTCGCCGGTCAAACCAGCGCATTCGACCAGAACGCTCATGTTCTCGCTGGTGTTCACCGGTTCCGGGAAATGACTGAGACGCGGAACGGCGGAAAACGCCTCATCCTCATCTTCCCACATCCGGTAAACCAGCTCGGCCTCGCGCGAAGTCTTCACAAGGTAGCCTCTGCCCGCCATCATGTCGCCCATGTTGCTGAAGTCCCACTCGCGGTTGTAAAACCTGCCAAAGCCGTCTTTAGCCATAATCAGCGCATCGCCCAGACCGGACAAAGCGACTCGCGCATCGACCTCGAACCGCAGATAATAACTGATCATCTGCCAGCCTTCAAGCAGGTCGATCGGTTCGTCGGCGACTACGGTCATGCCGTCGATCTCAAGCGTTCCTTCGTCCGCCATCTTGATCAAGTAGCCCTGGGAGACGTCCCAAAACGGGATGTTGTTAAAATTAAAATCAGGCCGGTAAAACCTGCCCATGCCGTCCTTAACCATAATAAGGCTCTCGTCCTCGACCAGATTCTGCACGACATGCGTAGGATCGTCGTCCTCAGGCTGAACATACGAAGAAATCATGTTCCAGCCTACGCTGAGGTCGATCGGGAAAATCATGTGGACCGGACCTTCGACAACGTTCAGCGTTATCGGAATGTGCGTCTCGCCGCCGACTCCGTCGTGAAGGAAAACCAACTCGCCCTCGAAGATCTCCGGCGGCAAATCGGTCGCATCTAATATCAATTCGAATTCCTGCGATTCTTCGGCTTCGATTGCGCCTTCCTCAGGATCGATCTGCATCCATTCCTTTCGCGCTTCCACCTGCCAGATATCGATACGGTCGCCGCCGTCGTTCGGCGAATTGTTGGCGATCGTCATCATAACCCAACTGTAAATGTCGAACTGGTTCGTAATGAACGCGGCATAGGGCGATCCGCCCTCTTCATGGTCGAGGTAAGTCACGTGCATCATTTCGTCCGCGTCGGGATCGATCTTTTTGACGACCGAACGGTTGGTATCGCGCTCTTTCACGAACAGATACAGCGGGTAGCCGTCTTCGTCGTTCGGATAGTAGGCTAAGCCGTAAATGCGCTGGTCGCGGCGGTCGATTTCGGCGTGTTCGTTGCCTTCGAGATCGATTGCTTTAATATCGGTCGTGTTCCCGCAAATCCACAGCCATTCCCGGTCGGGATCCCAGGCGATGTTCGCCGTTGGACGCAGCGGATCTTCGATCCGCGCCTCTTCCTCGCCTTCGGTTGTGAATCCGAATATGTAGTCTTCGCCTTGATCTTCGCCGGCGCCCCAGATGAGTTCGCCGTCCCAGGCCAGGTCTTTGTAGCCGCGGTCATCGTCGCCGGGCTGCTCGAACTGCCGCTCAAGCCGTCCTTCCCGGTCGAGGACGTAAATCACCGGATTGTCGTCGCCGCGCCCGCCGGCATAGAAATTATCGCCGTCGAAAATCACACCCTGAATGTAGTTATCTTCCAGATCCACTCCCGGGTGATGATCCAAACGCAGCGTCCAGGGATCGGCGTTGGCGTCGCCCAAAAGTCTTCTCTCGACAGTGTAAGCCAGCGGTCCGTTCCCGCCGTTAGCAACTTCGATAGTCAGATCGATACTCCCATCCGGCGCAATTTCGCGGATAATCTCGTCCGGATCGGGAGTGCATTCGGAATGGAGCATGGCGGCGTTAAGTTCGACCTCGCCGGCTTCCTCTATACTTACCTCGCGCGTCGTGGGAAGGAAGTCTTCAGCAGTGAAAGTAAAAGTATAATCTCCCACCGGCAGCGCTTCAAATAAATAAGCGCCTTCTTCATCCGTGAAGCGGTCGATTATGTACCTGTCTATTTCAATTGAGACATTTTCGATTACGTTTTCTTCTGCTGCATCGGTGACTATCCCCGAAAGATTCGCGGTTTCCGATTCGACTGACATCACGATCGACATTTCAATCGGATTCGGCATAATCTCGAATATCAGGCGCATTTCATAAATTCCCGGTTCTACTTCTGTAGAATTTAGCGTCAACTCCACAACTGTTTCGTCGTTAGCGGGAATTTCGCCCTCTTCGGGATCAGCTAACAGCCATCCCGGACCGACCATTTCAATCAAGTAATAAAGAATCTCGCCGCCGATCGATCCCCACCTGCCGGCTTGCCGATGGTGTTGCCAGTTAAATCCGGTCGGACCGCCCTGCGTTAAGACAACGCCGCTGCCATAGCCATAAGCAATCGCTCCAGGAGTTCCCTGCCTTTCTTTTACAGCGAGGACCTGAAACCAGTCAATTTCGTCATTATCTTCAAACTGATTAAGATTATAATGAGAGTGCGTCCATTGACTGCCTTGAATGACATGCCCAAATGTCCAAAGATTGCCGCCCTGGGATTCATTGCAAATTTCGGCAAACAGACTGTAATTCTCATGTTCCGGTTCCGGATCGGTTACCATCCGCCCATTGGATTCGCTCCCCGGTCCGTTGTTTACGATGTCGCCAGGGCTGTGGATCTCCTGATTAGCGTCTCCCATTTCAAAATAGGCGGCTCCACCGTGGGCAATGTAATCACAAAAACGCTCGTAATTTTCCCGGTATTGCCCAATGAAATTGTTTGATTGGCGATGCCCGGCAATTACAATTGCGTCGTAATCATCGAAATCGACCTCGTCCCAGGCGTTGGCGTTTCTATAGGAATGGTATCCCGTACCTTGCTCATCGGGATCAAGCCGTTCCAGGCCTTCGATGTTGTCCATCATCCACTCGTCTAAAAAATTCCAGGCTCTCGCGTCCTGAAATACAGCAAACATCCGATCTTCGAGATCGACGTCGTCGCGCCTCGGACCTTGCCTGCGCTCCTCTTCGGGTGGTTTGTCGAAATCGACGGCAAATGCAACCGCCTCATCGGTAGGATTTGTCAGCGTTAATTCGAAAGACGCTTCGTCATCAGCTTCTAACGAAGCGGCAATCCCGATGGGATCTGCCATTATCTCTGCATTCGCCTCGAGGCTGAAAGACAGAAGCAGAATAGCGCTGAAAAATAAATACATCAATTTCTTCATAATTCCTCCATGGAACATTTATGAAAACGAATAAAGTTCTTTTAGTGCGGGTTTCGCTCTGAAAGGCATGCGAGTTTTTCGTAATATTAGAATAATAAGAATATAAAATCAAGCTATATTATTTAAATGTGAATGCCAGTTTAATATTCTGCCTTCCGGTTGATCGCGCCTGGGACCGTTTGCCAGGCGTCCTTCTTCCAAATCCCGGACGTCGATCCCGATCTCGAAGTTGACCGCCTGTTCCCCGGCGTTGGTTAGTGTGGTTGTATGTTCATAAGGTTCCTCGTCCTCCATAAGTTTTGCAAAACCATGCGGTTCAACAAGTATTTCGCCATAACAAAACGGTAGGTTTAAAAGCAGCAGCACCAAAATGCACTTTAAGGCAAAGTTGTTTCCTATCATAATTCCTCCATAGTAGTTAAAGAAGTCAAAGTATGCAGCATTAAATAAAATTTTCTGTGAAAGCTTTGTTCTCTGCATAATAATGGATAAAATCATAAAAATCAATGTATCTAAATTATTTCTACTTACATTTCCCACTTCATGTACTGTGTAAAAATCACCATTTAACAAGCGCTTGGATCCCCCAGCCCCCTTAAAAAGGGGGAGAAGGGGCGTTTGAGTTTAATAGAGTATTTAAAAGGAAGGATACAAAAATAAATAAGCGCTTTACAATCAATAGATTACTAATGTTTTAAAGTGAGAAATATTAGTTTCTATCTATTTCCACGTTCCCTAATTGAAATGCAATTTAACAATTTAACAATTACTCGAACCATTGAATTATCGACAAAATACCTTTATGATTATATAAAGCAAAATAGTCAAATCCTACAGGGAGTAAAATGATGGAAATGCAGCCAATCCAGGAACCGGCTTTTGAAATCATCCCGGAGTTGGAACAGACGGCGAAAAAACTGCGCGGTCTAATCGAAGAGTCTAACCATGTCGTTGCGTTCACGGGCGCCGGAGTTTCCGCTGAAAGCGGCATTCCCACCTACCGCGGGGCGGATGGCATGTGGAATAAATACGATCCGGAGAAATTCGCGTCTATCGATTACTTCCATAAAGATCCGACCTATTATTGGCGATTCTTCCGCGAAGTTCGGCACGATCTGATGGTCAGCGCCAAACCGAATCCGAGCCACTACGCTGTTGCCGAACTGGAACGGCGGGGCAAGGTAAAAGCCGTCGTCACGCAGAATATCGACAATCAGCACCGCCTCGCAGGATCGCAGCGGGTTCTGGAACTGCACGGCAACACGTTTCGGTTTTACTGTCTCGACTGTAAATGCGATTATACAATCCATGAGGCGTGGGATATGTCCTGCGAAAAAATTCCCGTTCGCTGCACGCAATGCGAAGGGCTTATCCGGCCCGACGTCGTGCTATTTGGCGAGATGCTGCCATTCGACGTCATAACCCAAGCCGAGCGCGAAGCGGAAGCCTGTGATCTGATGTTAGTCATCGGCAGCTCGCTGGTGGTATATCCGGCGGCAAATATTCCCTATCAAGCGAAACTTTCAGGCTCTAAACTGGTTATAATTAACGTCGATCCAACGCCGATGGACAGCATCGCCGATCTGACCGTTCACAGCAAAGCCGGCAATTTGATGGGCATGACGGTATGGGGGAAGTTTAAATAGAGCTAAGCAGGTTGGACACTCTTGACGGAAGCTATGTCCGGGATGGTCATCGACGCAGAATGTCCGCCGCAGTCATTCCATCGACGCATAATGTCCGCCGCAGTCATTCCATCGATGCATAATGTCCGCCGCAGTCATTCCAGCGATGCTAATGTCCGCCGCAGTCATTCCAGCGAAAGCTGGAATCCAGTATGCTCTTGATAAAATGGAACTTCTCTGGATTCCAGCTTTCGCTGGAATGACTGCCTGAGGCGTTTTTAGGCAGTCTATATCGCTGGAATGACTGCCTGAGGCGTTTTTAGACAGTCTCTATCGCTGGAACGACTGCCTATGAGTTTTCAGGCAGTCTATTTCGCTGGAATGTCTTTGCAAGAAAAGCGCAATTTTCATAAGAATAAATGATACTCTACCGCTACATATTCAAAGAACATATTCCGCATTTCTTTTTCAGCCTGTCGTTGATTATCTTCATCTTTCTGATGAACACGCTGCTGAAAATGCTGAATAAGATCGCCGGGAAAGGGATACCTATCTTAACGGTTCTGGAGTTCTTTGCCCTGAGTTTAGCCTGGATTTTGGCTTTAGCCGTGCCGATGGCTGTGTTGACTGCGACTATCGCCGCTTATGGGAGACTGGCGGGCGACGGCGAAATTACGGCTCTGCGCGCTTCGGGAATTTCGGCGACGCAGCTTATAAAACCCGCCCTCTTCGGAGGAATCGTGGTTACGCTGTGGTCGATGTATTTCATGAACTTTATGCTGCCGGACCTCAACCACCGGACAAAACTGCTGCAGATCGACATCAGCCGGAAAAAGCCGACGCTCTCAATCGAACCGAACCTGTTTAATTTCGATATACCAAACTATGTCCTCTTAGCGAAAGAAATCGATCGCGAGAAAGGCTATCTTTACGATTTGACGATCTATGACGAGCATGATCCCGAAAATTATTCGACAATCACGGCGAAGCGCGGCAAGCTCGAATTTGTCGAAGCGATGGAGGCTGTCGTAATGACGCTCAATGAGGGCGAAATCCACCGGCCTTCCGAAAGGGAGCCCGAAGGATACGAACATACCAGGTTCGACAGCGCGCTGTTCAGGCTCGAAGTCCCCGGCATGGTGTTAAAACGCGGCAATCAAGCCGGCAGGGGGGATCGCGAATTGAAGGTCAAGGATTTGTTGGCGCGGATAGAGGAGATCAAAGATAATGACACTGAGTTCAGCCGGAGGCGAGTCTCTGCGTACAAAGTCGAGATTCATAAGAAATTTTCGATACCCGCCGCCTGTCTTGTGTTCGTATTGATCGGCGCGCCGCTGGGGATGCTCGCGCGCAGAGGCGGCATGGGCGTATCGTTTGCGATATCGCTCATCTTTTTTACGGTTTACTGGGTGTTCTTAGGCGCCGGCGAGGATTACGCCGATCGAGGGCAGCTTTCGCCGTCGGTTTCGATGTGGATGGCGAACGCCGTTCTCGCAATTATCGGTTTTTACTTCCTGTGGCTGGCGAAGCGCAGAACCAGCCTGCCGGGAATGCATTTCCTTGTGAATTTGTACCACCGGCTGTTCAGCGCCAGAGAGAGCCGGAAAACGCTCGACAACAGAACGAACCACAATGAACCAAGTTAGCCAGACTGTACCAAAATACACAGAGAGCGCCTGTCAATACACAGATAGCGCCTGTCAAAACATAGAGAGCGCCTGTCAAAACATAGAGAGCACCTGTCAAAACACAGAAAGCGCCTGTCCATACACAGCGAGCGCCTGTCCATACACAGCGAGCGCCTATCAATACACAGAGAGCGCCTGTCAGGTGTTCTCACCTGACAATACAAAGAGAGTGACTGTCAGGTGTCCTCACCTGACAGATTTCTCTTGTGTTTACAGGACTTATGGCGTCAGGCGCGGACGCCCAACGCCCATAGTTCTATTCGTGGACGGTCTTTAACGCCGGGATATGATCTAACATGAAAATCCTCGACAACTACCTGTTTTCGACATACCTGAAAAGGCTGTTCTTCGTGATGATCGCCTGCGTCGTTGTGTTCCTTGTGGTCGATGGAGTCGATCATCTGGATAAATATATCGACGCCAAGTCGCCGATTGCCGTAATAGCCTATTACTACTATTTATATCTGCCGTTTATCGCCTACCTCGTTCTGCCCGTAGCCGCGCTGCTCGCGACGTTGTTTACCATCGGCGGGATGACAATCTCAAATGAGATGACCGCGATCAAGGCGTCGGGCGTCTCCTTTTTCAGACCGCTAATGGTCATTCTCACAACTACGGCGTTTTTATCTTTCGGAATCTATATACTCGGAGAAATGGTCGTCCCGCAAGCCAATAAAAAGCGGTTGGACTTATGGCGCTATGAAATTCAAAAGCTGCCTCGCGACCAGCAGGCGCGGCATGGCAGAATATACGTGCAAATCGGGAAGGACCGGCAGCTTTACATCAATCATTACAAGGTTTCAACGCGGGAAGCCTTTGGCGTTCGGATAATCGATATCAGCGGCGGCGACGTAAAAACCCGGATAGACGCCAAAAAAATGATCTGGCGCGACAACCGGTGGTTCGTTCAAGGCGCAAAGCAGCGAACCTTCCCGCCGGAAAAAAACGTTAAATGGGAGCCGATAGACGATTTCGTCATCAGCGGCTACAGTTTCAGACCGGGGGAACTGGAGCGGGTCAAAACCAAGCCTGAAGAACTGAACGCGGAAGAACTGAAGGAGTTCATAGCCCGGCTGCGCGCCACCGGCGGCAACACGGTCGAAAGCGATGAAGCCAACACCCGCAAATGGGAAACCGAACTGGCGGCGAAAGTGTCCCAGCCTGCGGCGGCGGTGATAATCGTCCTGTTCGGAGCCCCGCTGGCGGCGTTAAGACGCCGCGGCGGAACGGCGCTTGGATTCGGACTAAGCCTCTTTATCTGCTTTATCTATTTCGGCTTCATCCAGATCGGAAAAATCTTAGGCTACAACGGCTCCCTCGAACCCTGGTTAGGCGCTTGGATCGGCAACATCTTCTTCGGATTGCTGGGACTATGGCTGCTCAGCAAAGCGCCGAATTGACAGCGCACTGCGTTGGAGTACAGCCTTCAGGCTGCCTGGCGCAACACGAAAAGGCATAGCCAAAATCGTTCATTTGGTTCACATCGTTCATTCCAACACAATCGAAAGCGCTGGTTACATTTCGTTGGAGTACACGCTTTAGCGTGGGAAAATTGCACGCTGAAGCGTGTACTCCAGCATTATTATCCAAACGCAATTAAAAAACCAAACCCATCCCCAACATCATTCACTCGCAGCCGAATTAAACCGAGCTGATGTGTGTTGTAAGAGTATGATGTGTGTTGTAACAGTATAGAGTATAATGTGTGCCATGGCTTGCTTGTCAAGCCATGTTTATATTCTATTTTGAACAAACATTTAAGAACATAGGCTTCGGCAGCAAGCAGCCAAATGCACTCAGCGTTGAGAGTATTTTGGATGAGAGGAAGAGACTACAGCTCATCTATCCTTATATCAGCATCAGTTATAATACGTTTGAGTAATTTAGGATGAAGGATTTTTCCGGCATGGAAAGGAACGGTGACACTAATGCCGGCGTCATTTCTCAATATCAAATGACTTCCACTGCTTCTTACCTTCCTAAATCCTTTCTTTTCAAGTACGCTTAGAATTTCGCGCGCCGTTACTCTGGGGAGTTTAGGCGTCATACGGAAAGCTCAAGCGTCGAGAAAGAAATAACCTTGTAAGAAGGAATTTCTTCCCCGCGATCGCGCCGTTCCTCGACATGTAGTCGAATCGCATCCTCGAGGTTAGCTAAAGCCTCCTCATAAGTATCCCCCTGAGTGTAGCATCCTTGAAGTTCAGGGCAGTAGGCGAAATAGCCGTCTTCGTCTTTTTCGATCAAGGCGGAAAATTTGTACGCCATTTCTTCTCCGTTGTTTTATTATAAAATCTGAAATAATAATTCGTAAGTCAAGATATTAGTATTACTACTCGGCAACTATTTTTTTATCCCTGCAGCTCGGAATGCATTGCACGCGAAGTACACGCTGAGGGCGCAAAGCTCGAGAGGGTATCAATATTTCCATAACATCGGTCATTTCATTCACTCGCAGCCGAATCAAAATTTAAAAATGTGTGCCATGGCTTGCTCGTCAAGCCATGTTTATATTGAGTACGTTCAGTCGTAGGAATCGACAAGCTAAACCTTGAACTCTAACGAAATCTATCCGACACAATCGAAAGCGCTGGTTACATTTCGTTGGAGTACACGCTTTAGCGTGGGAAAATTGCACGCTGAAGCGTGTACTCCAGCATTATTATCCAAACGCAATTAAAAAACCAAACCCATCCCCAAAATCGTTCATTCGCAGCCGAATTAAACCGAGCTGATGTGTGTTGTAAGAGTATAATGTGTGCCATGGCTTGCTTGTCAAGCCATGTTTATCTTAGTTTCTTAGCCCGGAAACGATGTATTCCGGGGATTACGGCGGTGTGTAACTCCTACCCGGGATGCGGTCGCTCCCGGACTACATTGCTATGTCCGCCCTTGGAACGAACAGCCGCCTTTCATGTCTTTTCTCGCCTTTTATTTTACGCTGAACCTGATTTCACGGGGGATGGGCGGTTTGTGGCGTTTGACGAGCTGGATCGGTATCCGATGGCTTCGGTTTATCGGAAGATTGTGGAGGAGTTGATTGGGTTTATGAAGAAGGAAGCTAAGATTTAACCGCTTAGGCGCAAAGGGCGCGAAAGTAAAATGGACAATCATCCCAGTAGGGCAGGCGTCCCCGCCTGCCTTCTCGACCTTGCAGAAATGCGCTGGCAGGCGGGGACGCCTGAATCCTAAATCCGAAGTTTCAAGCAATTTGCTTTGCAGGAATGACTGCGTATTGGAATATTGCAAAAGGTCGATTGGGTGAATATCTTTATAAGATAAGGAAAGCGAGTAATTTTTTGAGTGGAAGTTGTCATCGGAAGAAAAGGTTAGATCTTCGGAATTGCTTGATTTAGCAACTAAGTCCGAAGTGGATATAATAAAACAGATTTGCCGTGATTTGGTTGTCGAACGCCTCTTTGTATTCGGATCGGCGGCTGCGGGGAAGCAGGGCGCAGATTCCGACCTCGATTTCCTAGTAAAGTTCGACAGGCGATCCGGACCGCTATTCGCTCGGTTTTTTAATCTTAAGCATCGACTGGAACAGATTTTGGGACGAGACGTCGATCTTGTCTTAGAGGATTCAATCAAGAATCCCTTTTTCCGGGAATCGGTTAATCAGAATAAGGTTTTGGTTTATGACGATCGAAGTTAAAAAATTATTCTATGATATAATCGAAGCTGGGAAAGATATAAAGGATTTTACCGGCGATTTGAATTATTCAGAGTTTGATAGGTCAAAAATTATAAAGGCTTCCGTTGAAAGAAAATTCGAGATTATCGGGGAAGCTATCAACCGGATCAATCATTTTGATCCAAATATCGCTCAGAAGATATCGGATTTTAAACAGATTATCGATTTTCGCAATATAATTGCTCATGGATATGACATTGTTGATTCGGAACTCTTGTGGGAAGCAGTGAAAACTCATCTACCTCAATTGCTTGATGAAGTCAATGATTTAATGGAAGAGTAAATTTGTTACTTCGGTCAAGAGTGTCCCATCCACTGGGGGAGATTCCTGTACAACCTGTCAGATGAGGACGCCTGAAGCCTAAAACCGAAGTTTCAAGCAATCTGCTTTGCAAGAATGACTGCGTTAGAAAGCAAATTTTTCTTCCACCCCTCTTCAACGCCTCTCCAAGCTTTCTTTGCCTGTCTGAAATTGTTATTTAATCAATATCATAGCAGTAACTTTCACTCATTTTTTACTAACGGGATCCATACAGGGAGGATTTAATGGAATTTCGCATAGAACGCGATACTATGGGGGAGCTTCAGGTTCCCGCAGATCGATATTATGGCTGCCAGACGGCGCGCAGCCTGATGAATTTTAAGATCGGGACCGAGACTATGCCGCGCGAATTGATTCGGGCGTTAGGCGTCCTTAAGAAGGCGGCGGCGCTGACCAACGCCGAACTCGGAACGCTGCCGCAGGAGAAGGCGGATCTAATCGAGCAAGCCGCCGACGAAGTCATCGAAGGCAAACTCGACGATCATTTCCCGCTGGTTGTCTGGCAGACCGGATCGGGCACGCAGACGAATATGAACACGAATGAAGTCATCTCGAACCGCGCCATCGAAATCGCCGGCGGCGAATTAGGCTCGAAAAAACCGGTTCATCCCAATGACGACGTCAATAAGGCGCAATCGTCGAACGACACATTCCCGACCGGGATGCACATCGCGGCAGCCGAACGGGTTTACCATCACCTGCTGCCCGCGCTGAAGAAACTGCGCGACGCGCTTCAAGCCAAGTCGGACGAGTTCAAAGACGTAATTAAAATCGGGCGCACGCACTTGATGGACGCGGTGCCGCTGACGCTGGGGCAGGAATTCAGCGGCTATGCGCATCAAATGAACATGGCGATACGGCGAGTCGAATCCGTTCTGCCGCAGCTCTATGCATTGGCGCTGGGCGGAACCGCTGTTGGGACGGGGTTGAACACACACCCGGAATTCGCGGTCAAATCGGCGGCGAAAATCGCGGAGATCACCGGACTGCCGTTTGTAACGGCGCCGAATAAATTCGAGGCTTTAGCGGCGCATGACGCGGTGGTTATGGCTTCCGGAGCGTTAAAGACGGTTGCGGCGAGCCTGATGAAGATCGCGAACGACATTCGGATGTTAGGTTCGGGACCTCGCTGCGGCATCGGCGAGCTGATCCTGCCCGCAAACGAGCCGGGATCGTCGATTATGCCGGGCAAGGTCAATCCGACTCAGCCGGAGGCTATGACGATGGTCGCCGCGCAGGTTATGGGCAACGACGTCGCAATTAATATCGGCGGAGCTGCCGGTCATTATGAATTGAACGTCTTTAAGCCGATGATGATCTACAACCTGCTGCAATCGATCCGCTTGATCGGCGACGCCTGCCACTGTTTCACCGATAAGTGCGTGGACGGCATTCAGGCGAACAACGACCGGATTGAAAAGCTGATGCGCGAGAGTCTGATGCTGGTAACGGCGCTGAATCCGCATATCGGATACGACAACGCGGCTAAGGTTGCGAAGAAAGCGCACGCTGAGAATACGACTCTGAAAGAAGCCGCGATAGCATTAGGGCTGTTGACGGCTGAGGAGTTCGACGATAAGGTTCGACCGGAAAATATGGTGGGACCGAAGTAACGGCGTCATTTTTTTGACGGCGGGGGCATGGATATTCCGGTTTGTTTTATTACTGTGTGCATTAAAAAGTGTACATACGCTTTGATGCGCATAATCCATAACTCGTTCCCACGCTCCGGCGTGGGAATGCATATTGACCTCATATTGTTAAGTATGCATTCCCACGCCGGAGCGTGGGAACGAGTTGATAACCTGCTCCTGCGCCGGCTTGTTGACGGCGGGGCTATGGATATTCCGGTTTGTTTTTCCTTGTCAAACCCTACGGCATTGTTTCCCGCGAGATAATATCGAACAGGTTTTGCTCGACGTTTATCTTGATTTCTTCGCCGGGTCCAACTTTTAGCTTTCCATCGTACCAGACGTCGAAGCCTTCGATCTTGATAAGATAAACTCCCGGCTTAACGTCGAACCAGGTAGCTTTCGCCATCTCGTCTATGCCGGACATAGGCAGTTCGAGTTTTTTCTTGCCGTCGATGTAAATGTCCGCCATGCCTTCTGAGGACATGAATATCACTTTCGAGTAGCGGGTATCGACCTTGATCGGCTCAGTCGTTGGAGGCGCAGTGGATTCGGTCGTTTTCATGGTTGTGGTTGTTTGCTCGGTGACGGTCGTTTTCGTTGACATTCCGGGCATATTTACCGCAATATTGACGTTGGCGTTTCCTGCTCCCAATGACGTCGAAACGTTCTCGGTCGATTCGGCAGTCATTGTCGTCGTTGTGGTAGTCGTCGTCGCTGAACCGGCAGGTTCGGCTTTAGTCGATTCCGGCGGTTTTGTCGTTTCAGGAATCATCCCCGGGATCGGCGCAGTCTCGATTACGTCAAGCGTATTGTTCTTTATCGTTACGCGCGTTATATGCCCGCCTGCGACATGCACGTTTTCTTCAATAATTGTCTCGGCTTTGAACATGCCTTTCATTTTGAAGATCTGCAGGAGATGCTTCCCATGCGATAATTCGATTGTCGCTTTCATGCCTTCGGTAGGTTCAAGGTCCATTCCATCAATTTTAGCCATCAATTTATGATCCGGATAGATAAACTCTAATCTGCCCGGATGGTTCGGATCGCCAATTTCATCGGCAATTACAGCATTCGAACACATAAAAACCGCCAGTAAGACGATTAAAACGTTCAGGTTCCTCATGTTGTGTTAACTCCTAAAAGATATTTGAAACCGTTTAAAATCCGAAGCTTTTGAGGAAGCGCTTCAAAGATTCGCTTCAAAAAAGTTAAGCATAATAAGGAATCTTCGCAACAATAGAAGGGTGGATTTTGTTTACATTCATTTTGAAAAAAACAGAATTAAATTATCGTTTCAATTCGAATTTTCGAATCATCCGATGTAAATATTGCCTGCTTATGCCAAGAATTTTTGCGGCGGCGGTTATATTCCAGTTGGATTTATTCAATGCCTCAATTATGGATTCTCGATCTATAGAACTTCTTCTTTGACTTTTAGAGAGCGAAAACGATCTATGGACAGGTTCCTTCATAAACTTAGTCGATTCTCCCTGCCGGATTTCATGCGGGATGAAAGTTGGCGTAATAACGGTATCGGGACATAACAGAACGGCGCGCTCGATAGCGTTCTTTAATTCGCGGACGTTTCCAGGCCAATCATAATAGATAAACATCTCCATCGTTTCTGCGGAGATGCTTTTCGATTTACCGCTGAATTGACCGGCGTAAAATTCGAGGAAATGATCCACTAACAGCGTTATATCTTCCTTTCGCTCGCGCAAAGGCGGAACGTCGATGTTTACTACGTTTAAACGATAAAACAAATCCTGTCTGAAAGCGCCGGTTTTGATTTTTTTGGAAAGGTCGCAATTTGTTGCCGTTAAAATCCGAACATCGACCTTGTAGGTATGCGAATCGCCCAAACGCTCAAATTGTCCGGTTTCAAATATGCGCAGGAAATACGCCTGCATTTTCGGTGAAATATCTCCAATTTCATCGAGGAAGATAGTGCCTCTATGCGCGGTCTGGAATCTGCCGATTCTATCTTCTGACGCGCCCGTGAAGGCTCCGCGCTTATGACCGAATAATTCGCTGGCTAAGAGTTCATCGCCGATAACCGTGCAGTTGACTGCGACGAATGACTTGTTTTTGCGCATGCTCAGGTTGTGAATCGCAGAGGCGACCATTCCTTTCCCGGCGCCGCTTTCGCCGGTGATGAGGACGGTGGATTTTGTTTTTGCAACGTTTTCTATCAATGAGAACACCTGCAGCATTTTCTGGCTTCTGCCAATCATATTCCCTGGATGCGAAATCTGATGTACAGCAGGTTTAAGCATATAAAAGCGAGTCAATTCTTTTTTCGTATCTTGCAATTCCATCGATTTTTCAGTCAATTCCTGATTACGGCTATCTATAACTTTATATAGTCTTCGTCTTTCACGTTCTGCCTCCTGTGCAATCAACCGCGCCTGTTTTTCGCTTAAACGGCGCAGCCGGTTAATAACGTTTATCGAACACGCTAAGAGAAACCTGTTATATAGTCTATGAGTGATGATTTTCGGGTGCGAAAGCATTAGAACCGTACAGAGAGTCTTTGCCTGAATGGTCGCTGAAACAGGTTCCATCGTTATTACCGACATTTCGCCAAATAACGATCCAGCGGACATCGAATTAATTTCAACGGAAGAATCCGACGGCTTGTCATATTTTAAAACAACCGCCGAACCTTTGTAGAGGAAGAAGAATGAGTCGTTTTTATCGCCTTCCCTTAGAATTATCTTGCCGGATCGATATTTTTTTATTTCCAGGAGTTCCACGAATTCTTCAAGTTCTTGGTCCGTATAGTCCCGTGTAAATTCGTTTTGCCTAAAATAATCCAGCATTGCGGCGCGCATTAGTCCTTTCCTTCTGTTAAATGCATATTTTTCTGTTTTTTAATCCAATTTATGTTCAAGTCCCTCTGTTCCCGGATTGGTTCAGTCTTTCTCTGCATTTTTGCGCCATATCCGGTTTATCGGTTCGGTCGAACAACTCCTCCAAATTTTGCAAGATGTACATAGAATGCGGATTTTTTTCTCCAAGAAATTTATCGAAAATACCGAGAGCCCGTTCGAATATTTCTTGACACTTTTTATATTTTTTCTGTCGCCCGTAATGAAAAGCCAAGAGTTTCATAACTGTGGCAGTTCCAGGATGTTCTTCGCCATGGATATCTTTATTGATATCATAGGACATTTTAAGATATTTTTCCGCTTCTTTCAAGTTGTTCATGCTGCCATAAATCGTAGCGAGACCGTTCAGCGAATGGGCGACCTGAGGATGCTTTTCGCCAAATATGGTTTTTCTGATCATCAACGCTCGTTTCTGATATTCCAAAGCGACGTCGAGCTTTCTTAATTTGAGTTGGAGCGAAGCCATATTCGCAAAAACACTGCCGTTGTCGGGGTGTATTTCACCGAAGAATTCGGAGCGGACTTCAATTGTTTTTTCCATATATTCCAACGCTTTTCGGAAGTCTTTTTTCGCGTAATAAACCGCGGACAGACTGTTATAATTCATCGCCATAATCGGATATGTCTCGCCGTATAATTTTCTGTAGATCGAAGTTGAATTTTCAGCGGTTGAAACAGCCTGGTCTAATTCTCCGGAATAAAAACAGGACATGCTGATATTGCCGTAAATATTTGCGGTTCTTTCGTGTTCTGCTCCCATTAGATCTATGCTTTTCTGCAGAGCTTTATTGTGATAATCCAAAGCTTTTCGCTCGTTATATAATTTGCTGTAATTCATGCCGATCAAAGTCAACAGTTTAATATATTCTTCATTATCCGAACCAAGAACGTCTTCGGTAATCTTAAGGGCTTTTTCAAAATACTCTAATGATTTATCAGGCTGTATCATTTTAAGATATACGGAACCTAAATTTTTTAATGAGACGGCAAAATGGGCGTCGTTTTCTCCAAATAATTGGGTATTCATTTCATGGCTTTTTTCAAAATGAAATAAAGATTGTTTTAAATCGCCTGTATCCAGATACAATTGCCCAACTGAGGAATATAATACGGCATTTTCTTCAGTAGAATCGGGATTTAATTGTAAACTTATCTCAAGCCCTTTCTTGAAATTTCTTAACGCTTCATTATACTTAACTTCATTATCGAGATAGATGCCGGCTTTACTGT
The DNA here is from genome assembly GCA_964635255.1 of uncultured bacterium. Lineage (GTDB taxonomy): Bacteria > Electryoneota > AABM5-125-24 > Hatepunaeales > Hatepunaeaceae > CAZWOY01. The sequence goes on along the minus strand of CAZWOY010000015.1, from coordinate 3,264 downwards.
AATAAGCTTTGGCTAACGTCCATTCTTCGGCGTTCTCGTAATGATAAGCGACGTCGGTATAGAACATCTGATAATCGGGAAATATTTTTACAATCGAATCTCCGGCAAATTTATGAATTGCTTTTAAACGTGTTTTCAACTGCATATCATAAGCGGCGTCGCGAAGCAGGATATGGGTGAATATATATCTGAGCTCCGAAAGCGACGACCAGATTTTCTCCGTTTTCCCGGTGTCGATTACCGGCATAATATCGGCATGTTTCAGCTTTTCGCATTCGAGCATGTTTTCAAACTTAAGATAATCCGTCAGCGTCTTCAAAATACGGATATTGAATTCGTTCCCCAGCACTGCGGCGATCTGGACTATCTCGCGAAGTTCGTCCGCAAGCCTGTCGATGCGGGCAATAAGTATCGAATTAATGGTAGAGGGTATTTCGATTGACTCGCTTTTTAATTGGTAAAAGTCATTTTGTAGAGCTAAGAGATTGTTTTCTTGTAAATAATAGCAGAATTGTTCGATATAAAACGGATTGCCTTCGGTTCGGGAGCTAATGTAATCGCCTAATTCTTTTACCACAGGATAATTCAAGATGTTTTCGACCATTTGACCGGTTTTTGCGTTCGATAGATCTTTTAGCGATATTTCAGAGTATTTCAACGCTTCATCGCCTTTGAGGCGGGGTTTAGAACCATCGTCACTGTAGCGGCTGGCAGCTAAGACAAGGATGGGATACTTGACGATTTGCCTGATTATGATTGCGAATACTTCTTGAGATTCATCATCGATCCATTGGATGTCTTCAATTGCAAGAATCAGAGGTTCGAGTAAACTGTAAATAAAGAAAAATTCGGCAATCGCCGTTTTTACAACCGACGAGCGTTGTTCCGGTTCAAGTTTGTCGAATACCGATTCATGCCAGGTTATGCCTAAAATGGAACCGATGATGGATTTGTTTCGGTTTAGATTTTTAATAAGCTCGCTTTGATTATTTTGGGGAATTTGACTATTCTTAACAGAATTTGCCAGTTTGTTAAATCTTCGATCAAAATTTTTCCTGCGAATGGACACAGAATCCGATTCGATTTGATTAAAAAAACCGGAAAAGAAATTTACGAATGGATTTAAGTCTTTCTTAAGGATTCTATCGGCATGCAGAATAAAGACGCGGCAATCCGTTCTTTTAATGGTTTCATGAATCAATCGTGATTTTCCGATTCCTGCGGCGCCGTAAATATATGCCAGTAAACCTTTTTTCTGATTTTTGAGAGTCGATAAATAACCGGTTAACGTCTCCAGTTCTGACCTGCGTCCGATGAAATCGTTTTTAAAGGGCAGATCGAAGGGAGTTCTTTTTCGGTCCAACATATTCTGCACGATGATTTTTCGCTTGAACCCGCGCACATCCAGTTTTCGTTTGGGGCTCAAATTGTAAATGCCTTTCACGTCATTGGCGGCGGCGCTGTCGATATACACTTCCCCCCAGTCAGTCAGCATTATTAATCTTGCGGCAAGATTGACTATTTCACCGACAATGCCGTAAAAAAGGCCCTTTTTGGTTCCTTTTAAACCGGAAAAAACCGTTCCGTAAGTTACTGCAGCCCGGATACCAGACTGAAACTCGGTCCGGAGAACGTCGATAAAACTTATAGCGCGCTGTATATTGTTTTCGTATGATACCGGCGCGCCGAACAGAATAAGGCATGTCGCGCCTTTATCGCTAAAATCCAAACCTTCAAAATAACCGCCGTAATTTGCAGTTTCAGTTATAATTTTTGAAACAAGCGCATCTAAATCCGTGAATGTTTCAGGTTTTATAAACGAAATAAATACGCAGGCTATATCTCTGAAGTTACCTTTATGATTATAATTAAGTATTGATTCCGGAATGAATGTTTTAGTCGTTTCTTCATTAATTACGGGGAGTTCTTTCTGTTTTGGTTTGATTTTACAGGAATGGACTTTTTCGAGCGCATAGCAGTCTTCGGTTAAGGGAGTGCAGATTATATAGTCCTCAGCGGCCGCTTTCAATCGCTGGTCGATAACAATCTGCATGCGATCGCTTTTTTTATTCGCTCTAACGCTCGCATCGATTGCTTCGCCGCTGAAAAAATAGGTCTTTCGATTTTTTGGCCCGATTATGCCCCATTCGACATTGCCGAACGACATTCCGATTTTTACCGGGAAATCGAAATCTCCGAATTTTGTTTTCTGCAAGCGCCGTTTCTTGAAATGATCGAGAATATCTACAGCAGCCTGAAGAGCTCTAATGCAATTTGTCTTAAACGGGTAAACAGCGACAAACGAATCGCCTGCAAATGAGACGACAAATCCATCCTGTTTATATACCGTCTCGAAAGAAGGACCGAAGGTGGATTTGAACACCTCGTTCAGAACTTCCGCGCCTTCTTTGCCATTTACCATGAGAGATTGTGTAATCTTCGTCGAGTTAACAACGTCGATAAACATAACCACCGCTTGTAAATCGCCGGAAGTTACTCCTTGCTCGAATTTCCCGCCGATAAATGGAGGTAAATAATGCTGCACCAGTAAACCTTCTGTAAAAACAAGCAGGCAATCATTTCTAAAGATTGCCGTTAGTTTCAATTCACACTGCCATCAGATGCAGGTATTTTACAGCCAAAGCAAGTATAGGCTTTGCATACGCTAATCGATAGCAAAACAACCGTAAACTTTAGATGTAACCTGCAGAAATGACAACGATATCGAACATAATTAACAAACTAATTTGTAAAAAGTCAATGTAATGCAAACCAATACTATCTATTATTGCTAAGTGCAGTAAAAAGTGTCATTGCGAGTCTGCTTTAGCAGACTAAGCAATCTCCTAATATTTTGATAATACTTGATATTGATTAATATCCGCATTCCATCAGATTCTGGAGATGGCAACTATTTTATGCACATAGTAATAATACGATAGATTTGAAGATTTTCCGGTTGTTTTTTTTTTATAAAATTCAAGATTCCAATAGTGTCAACCGTAAATGGTAAACTGTAAATAGTAAAGTGTAAGCATAATGTGATAGAAATCACAAAAAACGTAGGATAAACTTGCTTGCGTATTGCCTGAATTATAATCCAAAACTTGCCGGGCATATCAGTCGTGACTCTTCGGCGATTGAAGCCCGCGAGAAAGCCGTTTCGAAAGCCAAAGAAAAGGCAAATGAACCGTCCACTCCCTGCAAACTGAGCGAACAGCGGGTCACAAATCTGTATGATCTGATGGACGCCGCTTATGATGC
>CAZWOY010000014.1:0-21731 GCA_964635255.1 uncultured bacterium | reverse complement strand
AATCGTTTAGTTTTGCATTATATATCTTCGTATGGGTTAAAAGACCAAGCGAATATGCCTGGTTAATAATACTGATAGCCAGCAAAACGATAATTACCGGCTTAACAGTCGTCGTAGCGCGCCACCATCTTTGCACGCGTATCGAAGCCAACATAAGCATAAATGGAAATACGGTCAGCAATAGCCGCGGTCCCCAATGGACGCCTCGCACCTTGGGCGAAAATATTACGGTAAAGAAAATAAAAATAATCGTTCCAAACCAAATAAACTTAAAGAATTTACGGCGTTCGCCCTTGAAGAATCTGACGCTGAACACGATAAAAGGCGTGATCCAGATTAATCCGCCGGTCGATGCGGTATATCCGGCTTTATGCGGAGCCGTCAATGAATAGTAGAAATATAACAGCCAGAATACGGCAATAAAGGGCAGCAGGAAATAAACTATATATTTTTGGCCGCGTCTCCAGTTTTTAGAAATGGCGATAAATATAAAAGGCACAATGCCTAAAGCCGAAAGAAGATTGTTTTTAAATCCTTCTATTAAAAGGATGTAAACGCTTCGAATTTTCGAAATAATAAAATCGTTAACAGATAATATTTTCTCCGAGTGGAAATTTGTTATAACATGCAGAGGGATCACAGATCCGGTTAATGCGAAATTAATTAAACCTATAATTAACAATCCGGTAATCAATCCCAAAATATAATTCACCAGCGCGTTAAGGCTCCTGCCGGTCAGTTCCCAAAGAACAATGGTAATTGGCGCCCAGAATAAAACTTCTGTTCGGAATCCGGCCGCCGCAGCGATTAATATCCCGGCAAGAAATGGAGACATGCGACCGGAACGCTGCAATCCGGTTCTTCCTTTATTTACAAGCGCTATCGACCATATTACAAGAGCGATAGATAAAGATTGCTCCCACAGGGCTAAACTGTAAAACAATAAAGGCGAACCAAAACCGAAGACGATTAGAAATAATTTAGCGTCTCCTTCCGGCCGGTTTCTGATCCACATAAACCACGCAGCAAACAGAGATCCCCATCCACCGATAAGCGGCGTCAAATAAGCGCCGAAACTTCCAATGACCGCATATATAATTCCGCCGATGACCATAAACAACGCGGGAAAAACCGGAACCTGCGCATCATTATACATTATCCCAAACGGAAAAACCATTGGTCTGTGATTCCCTGCGGGATCGAATGAAACGCCATAATAAGGAATTTGAATCGCACCCGTTTCCGAAAAAGCTTTTATTCCCTGAAATTTGAATCCGTTGTCAAGTCCCCAGAAGGAAGGTTTGGGCAAGATTAACCAGAAGAGTAAATAAAATGCGCAGATTAGTATTATTACATTGAACTCGCGTCTGCGAATTTTATCTTCCTTTATATCGAAAACTGCCATGAAGAGACCTAAATTGAACTGAAAAATTCCGCTCCAAAATAAAATAAAAGTCGAGGCGTTTTACAACCTCGACTTTAGAAATATTCTGACTCTTCATTTTTTTCTACTTAATGAGCGGAACTCCAGAAGAACCAGGTGAGCATATTTGCAAACATCTCCGAAACCGAACCATCCGAATTGTCCAAATAGTACAACGGAAATCCAAACGCAGCAATCCGATAGCGCACTTCGAAACCGCCGCCTTCGAGAGAAGTTAACCGCTCATATCTGACGCCACACGGTTTGAAATGAAAATCCGAATCGGGCGAATAAACATAATCAGTAATAATAACATCGTCAAGCGCCCACGGCTCACCCGATTCATAACTGACTCTTACGACAGTTTCGCCTTCCGTGCCGACATTGTTTGTCAGCGCTATCACTTCCCCAAACTCGCCCCGGGTAACATTTTCAATTCTGGAAATGCTCTGCACTCGTTTTTTCTTGAGCTTAATCAAACAATCAAGCGGCGTTGGCGGGTAGTAGATAGTCCCAATGTTAGAAACAACCCTGGCCGAATCATTCCAAACGTCGCCTGAAGCTGTATCGGTATAGGAGTTGAAATAGTACGCCGTTTCGGCGTTGCTGCCGGCAATAATCCAATCCACTCCCGGTAAAAGCGGATATACCTTATAACGAGGATTTCCCTGATTGTCAAACCAGAATCTTCTCCATGTATCGGCGCTTTTTGAAGTGTCGATCTTCAAATCCGGAAGATCGTTTACCGCATGATTAGCGCTGATAAATTCCGCTTCATTCGCCGGCACCGACGCCTTAGAACCAAATGAGGACTCAGCCAATCCGAGAATATCTTCTGAATTTGTGAGCAGGTTGCGCGGTACGAAGTTGCCTAGAACCCAAAGCCTGCCGCCTACTCTCAGATATTGCCGCAATGAATCCTCGAGAGCGACGCCCGACGGCGCGGTTCTATTCTCGGAAGTTAAAATTACCAATCTGAACTGTCCTAAATAGGACTTATAAAGACTCTTAATTTCACCCTCGCCTTCGCCATAATGCCGGTACTCATAATCGGGATATATATTGCCAACCTGACTCAATAAAGACTGGTAGAATTCTCCGATTTGAGTCCCCGGCAGTACATTTCCCAAACCGCGTTGATTTTCGTTGAAATTCTCATTTTCATACGTTGCGTTTAACATCAGAATCGACTTTTCAAATGAAGGCTCATAAACATCGAATGTTATGCTTGCCGGACGAACCGATTCTTCAAAACCATCGTCTCGAGCCCAGACGGTCAATTTATAATGCCCGGTTTCAAGTCCGGCGATAACCAAATCCTGATCATTACTCCAATCTCTCGACGTCCATTGCCACACCGTATCGTGAGGCGCTTTTTCGAGATAATATCTGAATTCGAGCGGGATGGTGTATAAATCTCTATCATCGGGATCAGAAGATTTCCAGGTAAATCCCAATCCGGGCCAAGTGTCTGTAATCTTATCCAGCACATAAAACGTGTCTTCCAAAACTACATCATGGGCAAAGTTAGAATCCGCCGCAGTAAACCATTTAATTAACGGGACATTCGGCGGTTCGTTGCTTCTGAAAAACCGTCTGAAAATAACCGGGGATTCCTTGCCAAGTTCATCGACCGCTTTTAGATAGAAAACATGTTCCGTGATCTCGCCTGATTCAGTCAGCAGATAAACCGTGTCTTGAGTCGCCTCAGTTTCGACCCATTCGGATTCATCGATAAAGTCGGTAAAATAATCCGGTTGAGCGATTGCCGATGAATCGACAATATCGGCATAATAATAATTCTCGACAAACCCGTCGGGATCGCTTCCTTTCCAGTAAATTACCGGCGCGAATTGGAAAGTATCCCCCCATGCCGGAACATTGGAGAACTCTACCGACGGCGCCTGGTTCTCGTCGATTTCGCCTTGAATATCCCCCATGAATGTATCGCAGCCTGAAATTACAAGCAAGACAGACAGGCAAAATACCGTCAAAACTACGGAAATATGAGAATACCGCATTTTAAAATTCCCGATTGAGTGTTTTGTTTCGTTATCCATGTAGCAGCCTCAATCTTTCAATCTCCTCTAAAAGCTCCCTCCTGCCGGATTGAGTGTCGATATCGGTTTCGAATGATGGATTCAAGTATGTCTTAATTATCATATAACTCTCGGAGTATTGACCAAGATTAAAATAAGCTGCGGACGTCATCAATCTTAAATCGATAAAGTCAATTTCCGATTCGTGCAGGAATCGCCATCTCGGTTTTGAGTTCAACAGGGAGTTCGCTTTATCCAGCGCTTCTTGCCATAACTCGCGCTGATAGCAAACAAACGCCCATCCGCCTAAACCATCCCATCTGAGCGTATCGATGCTAAGACAATCCCGAAAATAATTATAGGCTTGAGTCAACTGTCCGTTTAACCTCCCCGAAGCCCAGCCGGCGCCGTTTAATGCATCGGCGTGCCGTGAATCCATATTTAAAGCGCCCTTAAAATCGTCTAAAGCTGCTGTGTAATTATCGGATTCAAACCGATCCCAACCGCGATCGACAAAATCCTGGGCAGTCATTTCGTCCTCAGGAGCGCTTGCTCCGTCATCGTCCTCACATGCGCTCATAGATAGACTTAAACCAAGAACAATGAATATCAGCGCCATCGATTTTATCAGCTTTAAACAGCTCGATTTTCTGTTTTGGAATTGCATTAAACTTTACCTCAATAACAGTAGCTTTATAGAATTACTTTGCCCGACCGCGTCCAGTCTTGCCCAGTAAATTCCGGATGGCAAGGCTTGTCCGGAAACGCCTCTGCCGTCCCAAACCGCAACATGCTTGCCGGAGTTGATTTCACCGTTGACCAGCGATACAATCCTGCGACCGGCAAGGTCATATATGCCTAAGCTCGTTGGTCCCTTCTTAAGTAGCTTAAATTCGATCGAAACTTTCTGGTTGAACGGATTCGGATACGCTTTAATCAAACCGGCAATGTTCGGAGCGGCGCTTCTTGAATCGCCGCTATTTCCAATCACGCCCCATCCGAGAATATACTTGCCATCTTCTCTAATCTTCCCGGTAACTTCTCCACTTTCATATCCGCCGTCCATCCGGCGACAGCCATATTTCTCGATCTTGAAAACGCCGAGTAAAGCCATATCGCTTTGGGTCCAACCTTCCTCATCGAAGTTGATTTTGATTTCGGCTTCGGTTTTCAAATCCGATCCCAATCCAAACACGTCAAATGCCGGGGAAAGGAATAGCAGATCGCCGTCTGGCTTGACAGGATTATAATCTATCCCTGTAATTACCGTTTTTTGATTTTCAACAGCGTCTTCGCCAATGAGGATCGATCCGGCAATTCCATTCAATCCAACAGACGCAGCTTCACCCGGTTCGACAAACGCAATATTATACGTGCGTCCCGCTTTCTGGCTCCTGTCGCCGGCAAACATTGCATCGACCGTGAGGAATAAGACGCCGCTTTCAGTGAGCTCGTACGATCCGTGGTAAGATCCCACGCCCTCCTGCAGTTGACTTAACGAAATTGAAATCGGTCTGCCGTATTCCACTGATAGTGAGCATGTTGGAACTGTCTGCGGCATTGTCATCGACACGACGTATATATCAATCCAATTGGGAAACGCCGGATTCTGAAATACTGTGATAGCGACCTCAGGCGTCTCCCAGCCGCCGCCCAGCGGACCGCCGTAAGCCCCGACGTCGTTTACGGCTGCGCCCTGTGATGGCGGGAAGAAATAATCCCTGTAAGCCGGTTCAGGATTGCCGGCGTCGATCAGCTCAGAATCCATGGCAAGACGATAGTTATCCGCTGCAGGATTTTCAAAATTCGGATCGACGTTGTAGTTATTCCTGCCGGTAAAGGCGTCGTCAGCGTCTTCCAACTCGATATTCGAATAGGAAACCAGAACGTTCGATTCCGGATTTGTTTTAATCGATTCCCCCGCGTTATCCCATACGATCGAATTCGTTATGCTTGGGATGGAACGAGTGCCGCTAAGGACGCCTCCGCCGGTGTTGTTAGCTATGGTGTTGTTAACAATCATCGGCGAGGACATAACATTTATGGAAATGCCTCCGCAGGTATCCGCTGTATTCTTATATATCAGATTACTCTGAATCAAAGCGGCGGCTTGAAATTTCAAATAGATCCCACCCCCATTCGCGGAAGTGTTGTCATGAATTATGCAGTTTGTAATGACGGGCTTAGAATTCAAAATAAACAACCCGCCGCCGAAGCGCGCCCGGTTATATCCGATTATGCACCCATTCAGCCGCGTACCGGCATTTTCCATGTATATGCCGCCGCCGTCATTATCCTCGGTCCCGGCAATGCCATTGTCAACGATCGAGCAGAATTCTATCAGCGGCGAAGATTCCGTAATCATAACGCCTTCGCGGCTGCCGGCAATTTTACAGTAGGACAGCCTCGTATTGTCGTCGAGATTTAACTCTAGAATCTTCCATCTGACGGAATCCGCTCCCGATTGATCGCGGGGTATAAAATAGATCGAGTCCGACGGCGTTCCAACGGCTCTAACTTCTCCATCGGCATAAAACGCCGCGCCCGGCTCGAACAGAACCCTTACTCCCTGTCTAATTTTAAGCGCCTCGTGAGGAGGAACATATACGGAGTCTAAAACAATAAAATCAACCGGATCTGCGGGATCGACCTCCCAAGCGCCTGTGACTTCTCCAAATACATATTCACCCGGTTCCGCCATTCCTCTTCCGTATAGATCGATGCTATGAGCGAGAGGATACGGAGGTCCGCTTAGCGTCAATACTGCCTGAAAATCCTGATTGGCTTGCGGTGGATGGAAAAATACAGGCAGGTCGTAGGATTCGCCCGGCTGTATTTCCAAACCTTCGATCGCAGGCGTCGAAAAAGCCGCCTGATTGCCGACGCCCGGCGTACGCATCGTTAAAACCTGATCGCCTCTGTTCTCGATGGGAATAGTATATCCTTTGGAAGTGTCTCCATCGAAAAATACATACCCAAGGAATAAACTATCGGTCTCGACGACCATTTTAGGTCCGACGCCGATTCCGAGCGCTGTCAGGTTTACATTCCTGTCATTGGTTCTGACGCCAATAACGCCTTGATAACCTGAAGGCGCTTCCGGTTCAAACGTGACAATAACGAATTCCTGTTCATTCGGTTCAAGGCTTCGGTCCGGTATTTCCACAGAAAAGCCATCTCCCTGAACAGTTATTGTGCTGCTAACCGTTAAAGCGCTTCGGCCCGTATTGCTAAACGGTACGCGGATTTCATACTCTCCATCGATTTGACGCCGTCCGAATTCGACCGTATCCTGAATGCTGATAATGGGATCGATTCCTTCGCCGGTAACGCGGATGCGCGGCGGTTCGGGCGTTGCAATCGTGTCATTCGTGATGAAGGTAATCGTTTCCGCATATTCGGTCAATTCATCCGGAACGAAGTTTATGCCAAATTTCAACCGTTCCCCCGGTTCAATCGGCACATCCCTGAATACGGCTACTATCAACCCGTCTCGCTCCACAGAATCAGGAAATAGAACCGGTGAACTGAATTCCAAATCTTCGATAACCAGACGCGCATGACCATGATTGTCTATCGTAATCTCTCTCGTTGTCTGTGAATTGATCCGTCGCGAATCAAATCTTAAAGGAACGTCGGTCGTATCGTTCGGAATCAGATTATTGAAGAAAACCGGCACGGAAGGAGTCGATTCATCGACGCCGCCATAAGCTCCGAGATTCAGATAGTTGTCCGTTTCGTCTCCGGGATTTGCCTGCGGATCGCCGGAATCGATGCATGGAGAATCATACTTCAAATGAAAATCGTAGTTTTCCGGCGTTCTGTCGATAAAGTTCGGATCATCGACAAAATTACCGGGACCCGGGTAAGGATCGGTTCCTTCAGTTTCGCTTATGCAACTGAAAGAGACAGTTGGTTCTGCCGACCGTGTTTTTCCAAAATTACTGAAGTGTTCATCGCCGATATCGCTGTCTTTCGTATTAAAGGTAACGATAGAATTGCCGACGACCGGATTGCCTTCGGATCCGGCAAACAATCCGCCGCCCCAACGAACCGCATGGTTCATCGCTACCGTGCAATTCGATACGCGCGGCGTCGAATATGCCGTGAACAATCCGCCGCCGTCGCCTTCAGCTTCGTTAAAGGCTATTAAGGTGTTCCGGAGAACCGATTGAGTAAACCAACTATAGATTCCTCCCCCATCCGCGTCAGCTTTGTTAAAGATAATTTCGGTGCGTTCGATATTGAGACTGCTGCTCTCGATGTACAATCCACCGCCATTATTCTCGGGCCATGCGCCGCGCGCCCATCCGTGCATTACTTTACAGAACTTTAATTCACATCCCCGCGCCGCGTTGACAAACCTGATTCCTTTCCATTTTAGAGAATCGATATCAGGATCGGCCGCCGTAAAGACAATTCGATTTTCTTTCTCGCCAACAGCCCGCAATAATCCATTTACGGTAAATTTAAAAGGGCCGTTAAACTCGACTCTCACTCCGGGTTCAATATCGAGCGTGTCCTGTCCGCCCAAAAGTATATCGCTCTGGACAACGACAGGACTATCGGATATTGTCCAGACGCCGCCCTCCAGTTCGCCGGAAACGTCGAGCGCCAGAACAGAAGTTCCGCTGATTAAAAACGCAAACAGGAGAATCAGCAAAGCGCCAAGGCTTCTATTTCTGCTCAGATCACACACGCTGCAATCCTTTCGGATAGTTTTCGATTCAGGACTACTGCCAGGGGAATATTTATAGTGCATTTGAAGTTTTCCTCATTGCCAAGTTATCTAACTGGAAACAGTCCAGCCAACTTATAGCCTAAAGTGAACCGGTGTACGGCGCCTAAGGCGCCCATCCCGGCAAAGGCGTAATCGATATTTAGTCCAAATTCCGGAATCTTCAATCCAAATCCGACTGAAGCGCCATCGAAACTGACATTCCCATCTTCATCGATAACCGGATATTCCAAATAGGGATCATTTTCCGGATCGTCCTGATACTCTTCCCATGTCGAGCGCTTAAACCCATTCATACGCTTACCGGCGCGGAAACACAGCATATTCGAAACTTGAAACTCAGCGCCTACGATATATACTTCAAGGTTATCGTTCGGGTGTACAAACTCGCCTGCGATTGTCAGTTTATATGGATTCGACGCCGATGACTGTATCGCGACGATCGAAGCGCCGAACCTGAAACTAATCGGCAGTGGAAATGGCGAGTTTTCGAAGTCCATATCCGGTCCGAAGTTATGAATCACCATACCGATATTAATTCGTTTCCAACCGGTAGAATAAAACGTGCCAACGTCGGCTCCCCATCCCGAAGCGCTTTTATCAGCGAGTTGCTCATTCAGATATTTAAACGTAACCCCCACTGAGAAGTTTTGCGTCAACCGCTGTCCATAACTAACGCCTGCCGCTAAATCGCTGGCGGTAAACGTCCGCCCCGTCCCATAAGGACGCTCCGGCGTCGTTTCAATCATCTCATCCGAATACATGGATGTAACCTGAATGCCAAAGGCTCCGGCGCTGCCTGCAACCGGATAAACTCCGCCGAAATGAATGAAGTTCAATCCCGCCGGATAGTTAATATACGAAAACGTCGCCTCCGGCGTCATCAGCTGCGTCAATCCCCCCGGGTTATAGTACAGAGCGGTTGCATCATCGGCAACCGCGGTGAAAGACGCCATACCAACCGCCCTTGCGCCGACGCCAACCTTTAAAAATTGAAGACCGGTCGTACCGACTTTTGCCTGGCCAAATACGGACAATGGCAAAATCAATACGATAATTATTGCAACCCATTTCAGGCGATTCATCAAAAACAACCCCATTTTAGAATTAACAGGGATTCCAACTCCCTGATTAACTTCGACAACTTGTTTGATCATTTATCTGATAACGACAAATTTACCTGTTTGAATGTCTCCCTTGTTCTCTTCCGTCATGTCTTCAACGGTAAACATGTACATTCCTGAGACAACCTGCTGTTTATTACGGGAGTTTAAATCCCAAGACTCGGCAAAATCCGCATTCCAGTCAAGGTTTCTGTCGCCCTCGACGTTATGAGGGATAATAATAACCAAATCTCCGGCAACGGTATAGATTCTGATTAAGCATTTCTTGGGCAGATTGTAGAAAAACATCCTGCGATCCGTTTGCGGATAGAAATCAAGAGTTCCATCGTCTCTGTTCTCCCAGGAAACGCCTCCGTGTTTTTTCCGGTAGTTCGCATTTGCCCGGTAGGGATTTGGAACTATCTGTACGGTTTTCTTATCCGTACCGGAAGGGGCTATATAGGTAGCATTCGCTATTTTAGCCGATTCCAGCGGTTGAGTTCCGGTTTTGTAATCGCCGTAATCATAAGCGGTAACCGCATAGTACTTGGGGATCATCGGATGAGCGTTATTTACGATATAATAATAATCGCCCGTACTCTTATCGAAAATCAGATTTTCATGACCCTCGAATCCGACGTTTCGTCCGACCTCTTTTCTATAGAGATCGACTCCAAGCATAATCGTATCGGCGGGAAGTGAATCCGGCGTAGAAACGGGACGAGAAGCGAGCGAATCTTTAGCGCTGTACAAAGCGTAATCGATCCGGTCGAATTCATCCATAAAAGAGAATTCTTTTTCCACCGCGGTATTTGAAACATAAATCCGATAGCCTTCGAAATCCCACTCGCGTGAGAATGGATCCATGTATAGCGAGTCTTCGGAGGGATACTGATTCCATTTCAAGATTACATTGTTGGATAGAAAATCCTGATCGAAAACAACCGTTCGATCCTCAAGCGCAATCGTCGTCGGTTGTTTTACGTTGGTCAGCGCCGGCGCCGGAGGCGGAGGCGGTCCTTTAAAGTCAGGATAGCCGTCGCCAAAGTCCAGCATACCGTTTAATCTCGTGTATTCAAGATTTTCGGGACGTTCGAGTCCATCTTCGCTCAGCGAAAGATGGCCGTCGTTCTCGCCCTCGTCCGGTCCGGGATAAATTCGTTCTTTCCTTATTCCGCCTTCCCAGATGTAGGCAATGTCTCCGATAGCCGCTGCATAAAGTCCGTCTTCTCCAACGTCTTCACCGAACCATCCATCTCCGGTGTCGAGGATTCCATCGCCCTCCGAACCATCCAGATCGTTGGTGCCGGCAATATGGTCGTTGCCCCAATCGTGAATCGGAGTGTCGATCATCGGGTTGTCATAAACCCGCGCAGCCCAGTCGGCGTTATATCTTAGACTATTAAAATTAAACCGCGATGGATCGATGGTTTCATCGGTCGATTGCGGATTGTTGCGGTTATGGAAATTATCTCCGGCAACGTAAGCAATCGTCATCGAGAATTTTTCACCGGGATTCAATCGATAGATCCGATTGCCCGCCTCGTCGATGTGATCAAAAATTCCAAGCGGACCCCAGGACAGCAGGTATCTCGTATCATAGCCGTTAGCCAAATCCGAGGTTAAATCCGGAGGCGTGCCGTCGTCTTCGCCGGGGATCTTCCATTCATGTTCCTCAAGTATTATCGATGGATCCCAGCGATCCCTGAACACCTGGTTATGCTCCCTGATGTAGTCCGGCTTGTCCACGTACACTTGATCATAATCGAATTCGCGGTTGGAGAGGATAAAGTACTTTTTAACGTCGCCCATCGGGGTTCCGTTGACGTCCGTCCATCCACCCGGAGCGCCGTCGTCCTTCCACGAAGGTCCGAAATCGAGGTCCTGATTCCCATGCGAAACCCACCAGTTAAAGGAAGTCCTCAACTTAGGATTGGGCGCGCGCACCACTCGAACGCCGGTGATTGCCGGACAGGAAAAGTCGGTGCCTGAGGCAACTTCGATAGGTCTTCCATCATTATCGGCGATCCAGGCGGTATTGATTACCGACGAGTCGATCTGTCCGTCAGGACGCTCATAATAATACCACCGCTGGAAACCGCAAATGTCGTCCTGGTGGCGCCGTGTTTGGCCTCTTCTTCCGACGTCGGCGTCGATATAAAGACCTACATAAAGGTTCTTAAGATAATTGCCGGCGATGTTTTCGATCTCCCAGTCGATAATTATGAAGTTCTGAGCATAATTATACGTCCAGGCATAAGATTTCTGCGTGATCTTTATCCCCAGCGGCGCATGCGGACCATCGATTGGATTATCGTTTACATAGAAACTCTCGGTAAGCGTATCCGCGTAAGAACAGACAAAATCCTGCTCGGAGACGGCTGAATCGCGAAATCCCCCGATATAATTGCCGAGGCAATCATAGTCGATGGGCAGGGTCGTCCGTTCGACAATGCCGTTTTCAAGGGAATGCGTTGCGCCTTCCCCAGGCCAGAATTCATTTAAATCCGGAATCCAGCCATCTGAACCGACCGATACGCGAGGATATTCATAGCCTTCGGCTCTAATTAAAGCTCCTAACCAGAGCGCGCCCATATAGAGGTATTGCACATTAGAACCGCCGGGATACTCGCACTGCGGAGCCCACTCCCCGGGACGGCAGGGATCATCGTCGGCGGCGCTTCTGTTTTCGCCGTCGTTTCCGAAGTATCCCCAGTTCGTAATGTTTATCCAGATGTTCGAGCGGCGATGTACTCTATTATAGGCGTTAATCGCCGAGATATCCGTTCTAACCGGTCCGACTTTAGTCTTATCTTCCCCCTCTGAAGCGCCTGTGGCGGCGTCGACGTCTTTCGGCATTAGAATCAAAACCGAAAGCATTACCAGAAAAGCGCCGGCGAGGCAGAAAAGCCGCCGTACAAAGATCCTATTATTCACATCAAACCTATCGATAATGTTTAAAATCCTTTTGTTTCTGAATAGCCCGTTATCACAGGATATATCGATAAAAACAAATTTCGAATGAGAGTTTTTATGGAGCGTGTTCTCCGCCATAAGCGCCTAAATCGGATCGCGATCCATCTTCCCTGTCGGTAATTTCAGGATCACCGGCGTCGATTAGAGGCGAATCGGGTTGCAGGTGGAAATTCCAATCTACCAATGCGCCCGCTTCATTATATTGCAGATTTTGGAATTTGGGATCCTGCCAGTAATTTATTTCGGCGTCGATTGCGGTTGTGTCCATCGAAATAGACACGGCGCTTTTTAAATGATCGTAAAAATTATTGTACTCAATGGTCGGGATCGATGTAAATCGCGCTTTTATACCCACGCCGCCGCGCAGAACGTCTCCATTGCTGCATAATATGTTGTTTCTGATATCCGGCGCTGAGTTGTTTTCGCAGGAAACTCCAAAATAACCGCAGTCGAAAATAGTATTGTTTAAAATGGTCGCGTTCGACATATTTTCCAAGCGTATGCCATCGACGGCGCATTGGATAAAGATATTATTGGCAATCAAAGGCCGCGAAGATTCACGCGCATAGATCCCATATCCGCCGCCGCGCACAATGGTATTTCTAAGAATGTCAGGGGAACTGTTGTATTGGCACAATATTGAAGCAATCGCATTATTCTCGAAATACGTATTCCGTATTAACGGAGAAGCAAAGTTATCACAGACCACTCCAAACGAATCGCAGTTCGTAATCGAGCTTCGGCTGATTATCAAATCTCTCTGACTTACATGAACCCCCCACCTTGCATCGGAAATGGTTGTATAGGACAGGATCGATCCATCCGCGCCCCCCGGTTCGAATTTCATTCCAAACCAGCTCCCCGGTGAAGCATTTTCGCTTGCAGACCTGAACACGATCCGTTCCGATTCAGTTCCGAGCGCTTCGACTTTTCCCTTGAATCTTATAAGGAACATCCCTTCGACGACGACCTCGACTCCCGCTTCGATCTCCAGCGTTTGATCTACCGGCAGTAAAACGTCCGAAGTCATTCGGTAAGGACTCAGTCTCTTTTCAAGACTGTTTACCGAAAACAATCTGCGGATTTCATTCGGTTTGTACGTATAAGGCCAAATGCCGAGTTCGATTCGGGTTGGATCGGTCGGATTTGGGTTCGGTACATCTTCCGGTCCGGCGTCGATTGCCGCTGACGTCGGTTCTAACTCGAAAAAACCACCATGAGGCTGCTGTTCAAAATTCCATTCCTCTGCGTTCACGAAGGAAGGATTTAATCTTAAATTATATTTATAATCACAACTGTCCAAATTTGCATTTACAGTGGCAATTCTGCCAAATCCCGGCGGGCATAGTTGATTGAATTCACCCGAAAAGTTAGACCAGACGATATTGTAGGTTAAATCCAAATCCGCCCTCGGATCGGGATTTTCTCCCGGTATGCGGCAGTAAACTCCATAGTCGTCGTTTTCGGCAATGATATTGTATTTAACATGCGGATCGGCGTCCTGGTGAACGAAAATGCCGTGTCCGGCGTTGTCGTAGAAAACACAGTTTTCAATGGTTGGTCGGGAAAGCGAGTCGCAATGCGCGCCGTGAAATCCACCCGCAAGAAACCAGCAGCGCTTGATTGTCGGACTTGCATTTTGCATGGTGACGCAGCCGTATTCATAAAGCAGAGAGTCTAATTGATTCCCGATCATCCGGTAACGGTAGCGGCGTCCATATTTGGCTCCGTACAGGAACCGGCAATATTCGAACACTGATTCGTCTGTCGTGTTCACCAGCCAAATGCCGTCCCAATCGCCTCTGGTGATCTTTCTCAATCCGGAAGTAAACGTGATCGGGGCTTCAGGCAAACCAAGGGCTAAAACTGCGCCGTTCACAATAAACGGTATCGCGCGTTCTTTGCCATCGTCGTTAACCAGATCGAACCGTATTTCCACTCCCGGCTCAATTCTGAGAACCTCGCCCTCTAATACTCGAATGGTATCAACTGCGAGATAAGGACTTCCGTCAAGTCCCAAAGTGCCATTCAGGTTTCCTTGAATCGGATTTCCTCTGAATTCGTCGATTACCGGATTGTCATCGCTGTCGCATCCGGCAAAATACGAAGCAAATAAAATTAGAAGTAGAAAACAAAGCCTCTGCATCAAGGCGCCTCCAGATACCCAATTAAATGTTGGGAAATTTTCGATTTCTCTATTATCCAGTCTTAGCTTTGCGCTTGCTGGTTTAATAAACTAATCAGCCAGTTAACAAAAATCTCAAAGCAAAAACAGTAAAATCTAAATTAAATGTTTTTTTTCACAAAATAGCAAACCATTTCACGATTTTCTAAACATCGCAGAATCATTAAGCTAAATTTGACTCTTAAAAATCTAAACCGATTCTGAACATGATGTTTCTACCCGACTCAAAATTACGCGGATTGGCGTCAAATTCCTGCCGATTTTCGTTCGGACTGTAATCGGGATTTTCAGGATGAACGGCATGTACCGGACTTCCTGTCTGTGAATACACGGACTGAACATTCCGTCTATTGAACAGATTTTTCACAGTCACGCCAATGACCATCCTGGGACCGGCGTCAGATTTTCCCTTGCCATTATTAGCAAACAATGAATAGTATTTCTCAAATTTTAGCGTAGTTCTCTCGTGCCAGGGACGCCGCTCAGAATTGGATAAGATTAAATTGGCGTCATCGATATCGGAAATGTAAATCGACGGCGTGTAGGGCAATCCTGAACCGAATTCCCACTGCAGCGTCAGCATCCAGTCATCGGGAAGCGTAAAGCCAAGAAGCTTCGGATACTGATTTTTTCCGTAGGAAATCGTCATATAAGCGTTTACCTTGTGTGTTTCGTCCCAATTGAGCGGATGCTCATTATAATTATAAGGAACATTATTCAAGCGCGCTTCCTGAGCTTCAAGCTGCGAAGACGCTTTTCCGTAGGCGAATGAAAAATCATAGTTAAATGTAAACGCATAATGGTTCGACGGGCGTTTTTCTATCGAAATTTCAACGCCGCGCATTCTGCCGTAATCGATATTGGCATATCTGTCAGGCGTCAGGTTTTTCCACTTCTCATCCAGGGTGGAAATCATATCATACTGGTCTTTGTAGTATCCGGCGATATCGATTACCATATCCGTTGAAATCTGCGTATTGACGCCCAATTCATACTGAATCGTCTTCTCGTACTCGAGATTTGGGTTTCCGATAACCGTATTTGCGTCGAAATTAGCCGTCGCCGAACGATAAAAGTACTGGAAATTAGGCGCTTGATAAAAGTGTCCGTAGTTAAAATAGAGTTTTGCCGTTTCGGTTATCGGATGCGATATGCCTAACCGGGGACTCAGCCGGTAGGTGCCTCGAGAAGCATATATCGCGCCCGGTTCATCGCGATTGACTCGTTCGCGGAACTCATCGACAACCTTTTTATCGTGGATTACAAAGTCGGTTCGAAGACCCGCATTCACAATCAGACCTTCAAACTCCATTTTATCCTGGGCGTAGGCTGCGCCTTCCCAAGGTTGATAATTGTAGAAATCGCGGACGCCCCCTCTGTCGGGCCAAGGACTTCCCGCAGGCAATTGAGCTTCGCCATCGTATTCCAGATCAGGCTGCTGTATCGCCTGCATTTCGAGATTGCGATACCTTAATTCAAATCCGGATTTGATCTCGTGAAATTTTGAAACCTGGCTCTGAATATCGAATTTAACGGTGTATTCAGTAGAAACTCGATCTTGCCAGAAGGCGGTCGGATCCCATAAGCCTGGATTTAAAAACAGATCGGCGCTGTTCCATTGTCCATTATTATTATAATCCAAATACCACTCTTTATCCTCTTCCACACTAAAGTTGCGCAGATCGAAATATACTTCTCCCGGTTCGCGGTCGTGAATAGTGCGGTTTATCCAGGTTGATTCAGGGCGCTTGTAAAACAGTATTTTCTTACCTTCCGCATCTACGCCGCTTGGCCAATCCGAGCCTCGCAGTTCAGGATTAAAATTGTATATGACCGGACGGGACCGGTCGCTGTTGTAACTCCAATCCGCCGGTTTGGTAAAGAGTTCATATTCATCGAACAGACCATTGGGCGGATCGTATTGACCGTTCAATATCATTTCCTCGCCGACATGCCATAATCCGGCTCCGGTTTGCGGATTCGACGAAGTTGGAAGATCGAACCAAACCTCGCCTTCATCCCATCTGCCATTATATTCACCGGTAATCGGATCGGGTTCGTCGATAAAGGGTTCGCCCGTATCCCACCAATAGTCGCCGTCGATGAAAGGTTCATCCTCGTCCTGAGTTCCGCCGCCGGCGCCTCGTTCCGCAAGGTCGCGCTGATCGACCTTGCCGTTGCCGTTGGAGTCGTCATATCCTTCCGAATAATCAAACACCCCATTTCCATTGGTATCGGTAAACGGCTCGCCGGGGTCCCACTTGAAATTATTATTCTCATCGATCCAGGGTTCCCAGGCGTCGTATTCGCCATCTTCATCGGCGTCGATAAACCTTTCTCCATCCCACCTGCCATTGCCGTTCCAATCCTGTTCCGGGAGCTGCGGTTCAGCCGGATCCCATCTCCCGTTTCCATTTAAATCGCTGAACGTATCCCACGGATCGAAAACTCCGATATTATTCTCGCCGGTCAATGGATTTACGACGTCGATCCAAGGTTCGGCCGCGTCGTATATACCGTTTCCGTTAAGATCCACCCAGTCTTCGCCTCTGTCCCAGCGACCATTCATATTCAAATCTTCGTACCCTTCGCCGCCGCCGTCGAAAATCTGATTGCCGTTTGCATCCCAAAAGCCGTCCATGAAACCGTCGCCATCGGAATCCAGATATTCATCGGGATCAAGCGTGCCATTGAAATTACGGTCGAAGGCTACGGCGAGATCGTCCTCGATTTCATCCAGGAGCGTGAATTCGCCCGGGGTTTTCCCGCGAGGCTGCACCTTTGAATGTGTGCGGTACGTAATCAGTTTGATCTCATAAAAAGTCTTATCGCTCAACTGATTCGTAAAAGTCAAAGTATTGGAGAACGTCCTATTCCAGGCATAAGGGCGGTTTTGCAGATTATACATGTAGCCGTAGCCATAGTTGCCGGATATGCCGCCTTCACCGGATGGATATATATCCCAGAGTCGATACGATGTCGTCCCGTACCAGGTGAGTTTTTGTTTTTGCGTCAGATTATAGGCAAGTTTCAAAGAAGCCTGGTAGTTGTTTATCTGTCTTTCCGGCAAACCGATTCCGATACCCAGATAATCGTTTGTCCCCCGGTCTAAATCAAATCCAACATAAGTATCGGTTAATGAACCTAAACCCGTAAAATAGAACGTAATTGGATTTGGAAGCCATTTGCCCGTCAATGGCACCGGTCCGCCGACGGCAATTTGAGACTTATCGGTATTAAAAGAATAAGTATCGATTACTCTGTCGGTTTCATACTCGATTCTGCCGGAATACAGGTTTGGGCTGCCTTCCGAGGTTGTAACCTGAATAATTCCACCCATCGCCCGGCCGTATTCGGCGCTGAATCCACCGGTCAAAACAGCGACCTCATCGATAGCTTCGCTGGAAAGATTGAGGCTAATCTGAGTATCGACAAGCGGATCGCGAACATCGACGCCGTTAACAATTACGGCAACATCCGACGCCCGGCTGCCGCGAACGTGCATCTTGCCTTCTTCATCGACCTTAAATCCGGTCGTTACTTTTACGATATCCTGAATATCGGCGGGACGCAGATTTTGTATTTTCTCGCTGTCAAAAATGGTCTGCTTAGTGGGCTTATCCACCTGCACAATGTCGCGCTTTTTAATCACGACAACCGCTTCTTCAAGCTCAATGAACGCAGGCACCATTTCCGCTTCGATATCGGTGGTGAGATTTGAAGCGATATACACCTCTTTCATTTCCAGAGGATGGTAGTTTACATGAGTAAATTCCAGAGTATATAGTCCCGGCGGTACATTCAATATTGTAAAATTACCGCTCAAATCCGTCGCTGCGCCTAACTCCTGTCCCTTTATTACCACATTTGCATTAATTATGGGATCGCCCGACTCCCTATCGAGAACGACTCCGACAATCTTGCCCGCAGTTATTGCAAAGACTGAATTTGAGAGTAAAAAAAGAATGGCGAATACTACCGTAGGGATGGAAAATTTAATCTTTTTATCCAACCTGGATGGCCCCTGCTGCATTTCTTACCTCGTTTTTCCAACTAAAATCTGTTTAGGTAAAGCCTAATTTCAGGTAAAAACTACCTGACCTAATAAATTAACACCATTTAAAGAACCTGTCAAGCCTTTATTAAGCTATTAGTGAAAACAGGAACGAACTTGTCAAATTATTATTTTTAAAATTCTAAAATTCAATATATTAATGAATAGGTAAAATTTTGCATCAATTTATCATTCTCATACCGCTGCAAGGAAATGATATAAGACAACAGACTCTTATCCCGATTGGAATGACTGCATACGGAACGTTATTTTCCCAGTAATTGCCCATGAAGCGAACTTCGCCACAAAACATGAAAATAGCTGGCATTATCACAATAATTATTCATGACGCAAGCTTCACCACGCAGTATGAAAATAGACTCATTTTCCGACGTAAGTCGCAACCCCCCTGTATCCCCCCTTCAGATAGAAGGGGGGAGATTAAGCGGTCTATTTTCCCAATAAAAATAAAAAACCGGCAAAAACATAAGTAATGCAGATTCTATCCGCATAAATATGTTTTTACCGGTTTGTTTTCCGTAAGCAAATCAAAGCTGGCAGTTCACTCTATGTTGAAAATCCGTCGCGTCGCTGTTAAGTTGGACGCAACATTTTAACTACATGTTTGAAATGATCGCTTCGGCGTATCCTGAGCATGACAGCTTGGTCGCGCCCTCCATCTGACGATGCAGGTCGTAAGTAACCTTCTTTTGTTCGATGGTTCTCTCGACGCCGTCTTCGACCAACTGCGCCGCTTCCCGCCATCCGAGATACTTAAGCATCATAACGCCGGAGAGCATAAGCGAACCCGGGTTCACTTTGTCTTTTCCCGCGTATTTCGGAGCGGTTCCGTGAGTGGCTTCGAACAAGCCGATATAATCGCCGATATTAGCGCCCGGAGCCATTCCCAGTCCACCGACCAAAGCGGCGGCGGCGTCGGAAATGTAGTCTCCGTTCAGATTCGGGGTGCAGATTACGTCGTATTCATTGGTGCGCGTTTGAATCTGCTGGAAAATCGAATCTGCGATTCTGTCTTTTACAACGATCCGGCCATTGGGATCTCCCGCCGGCTTGCCGCCTCTAAGATGCGCAAACTCGCCGGGCTTGGTTATAGGCGTAACGCCGTCGGGCGCCATCGTCTCATCCCAAAGCTCGTATTCGGCGATGACATGTTCTCTGAATTCTTCAAGCGCCAGTTCATAGCCCCAGTCCTTAAACGCGCCTTCGGTAAATTTCATGATGTTGCCTTTATGCATGAAAGTCACCGATGTGCGTCCTTCGGCAACGGCGTATTCTAATGCTTTGCGAATAAGGCGCTTTGTGCCGGTTATCGAAATCGGCTTAACGCCGATTCCGGAATCAAGGCGAATGTTCTTGCCCATTTCCTTATTGATGAATTCGATGACTTTCTGCACTTCGGGAGTTCCCTGCTGCCATTCAACGCCGGAATAGACGTCTTCGGTATTTTCGCGAAAAATAACCACGTCCATCCATTGCGGATGCACGGACGGCGAAGGAACGCCTTTGAACCAGCGAACCGGACGGACACAGGCGTAAAGATCGAGAATCTGCCTTAGAGATACGTTCAGACTGCGGATTCCACCGCCGACCGGAGTGGTCAGGGGACCCTTAATCGCTACGATATACTCTCGAATAGCATCCAGCGTGTCTTGTGGCAGATAAACGTTTTCACCATATTTCTCAACCGCTTCGTCACCAGCGTAAATTTTCATCCAGGAAATGTATTTTTTTCCGTCGTATGCTTTTTTTACTGCGGCGTCAAGAACCATTTGCGTTGCAGGAAAAATGTCGATCCCAATTCCGTCGCCTCTGATAAATGGAATAATCGGATCATCCGGAATATTGAGCTTGCCATTTTGAACAGTGATCTTAGTTCCTTTTTCCGGTGCGACCACTTTCTCAAAATTTGCCATGTTCACCCTCCTCAGAGTAAGTTTGGACTATATTAAAATTGTTTGTTAACATTTTCACAAAATATTTAAAAATATAGCCTTTATATTTTAGCGTGTCAATATGTGGATTTAATTTGTCGGTATGCTTGGAAACAAAAATAAAAATGGCGTCCTTTTGGGCGCCATTTTGAATTATAATGCTGCGGAAGAATGACCGGTAAATTTTGCACATGCTCAATTTGCGGAGGAAGCATGATTAATTTCTATCGGTGTTATTAATGCTAAAAAGCGTGATGCCGGACCAGTTGATTTTCAAATCTGAAGCTCATCGATGGTTGAAAGGCATAATTTTGCCAGCCATTGCGGTACCCGGTCGCAATTCTGGTTCCCAGTACCGGCATCACTTCTGTTATCGGTAAAGGCGTTATGCGTTCAAATCGATGCAAGCAGCGCTTTTCGACCTCTACCTATTTCAAGGACATACGCCATTAATAAACTACATCCCAGCCGCCAGCGTCTAAACGCCCGCTCCGGCAATGTAATCGCAATACTTAGTTTAAATTCCACGCGCCTGTAGTCAAATCTGTATCCTGTGCAGCAACCCGTGCCGATGGCAAATCTGACGCTAATCTGTTTTCAATCCGTGATGCAGTCCTGAAGCAGCTCTTTTTGAAGCTCTGTTCCCGTGCAATGATCCCAATCTGTTTCCAGCGCTTGAAGCAAATCTGTTGTCCGGCTTGTTGCTGTGCTGTAAGCTGTGCATGTTGTTCGTCTGTTGTTGCGCCGTATTCAGATGCTGTTATCAATCCCTGTAAGCTGATCTGTTGGCGATCACGATCCAGCGCTGTCTTCAAAATTCCTGTCGCAGACCTGTTTCCGGCGTCTGAAGCAGTTCAGTCAGCTTTCCTGTCAGTCATCCCGTATTCAGTGCAAGTAAGCTGTGCAGTTAACCGTGCCTGATGCAGTCCTTAGTATCGAATTTAAACTAATGTAATCTTCGGCGTTGAAGCTAAAGTATTACAGCGTATGTCAAAGAACGTCTTTTTTCGTTTCACTAATACTATATGCAATCAGTATGCCAAAAATTTTATATAGTTATTATTACAATAGGTTATAATATCTTTTTCTAAATCATTCATTTCAATTCATGCAGAATATGCATTCAAAATATATCCGTGTTTGCAAAATATATTTTTCTATTCACAATGATTTTTCAGATTGTTTCTGCGCAAGATTTATTCCAACAGTCGAACACTCTTGTTCGACATTAACCAGTAGCGTGAACACTCTTGTTCACAAT
>CAZWOY010000013.1:0-22950 GCA_964635255.1 uncultured bacterium | reverse complement strand
CGGTCAAATCATCTATCGGCGCGACCACTACCGGAGCGTCGTTCACAGGCGTGATGGTAAGGATAAACGCCTCGTCCACCGAAGCCTGCTCCGTATCGGTCGCAGTAACGATTATTTCCACGCCATCGGGAATATTGAATTCGTCTTCAGGCGTAAAGCTCAAGACGTTCTCATTGTCGATTGTCATGCCAAGCGGATCAGGCAGATCGTTCAAGCTGAACGCCAACTCGTCCCCGTTCACGAAGTCGTAGTCGTCAAATACATCATCCAGATCAGCGACCACAACCTGTCCCGGATCCTCGTCCACAGTCAAATCATCTATCGGAGTTACGACCACCGGAGCGTCGTTCACCGGCGTGATCGTAAGGATGAATGATTCATCTACAGAAGCCTGCTCTGTATCGGTCGCAGTAATGATTATTTCCACGCCATCGGGAATATTGTATTCGTCTGCAGGCGTAAAGCTCAGGACGTTCTCATTATCGATTGTCATGCCTAACGGATTGGGCAGATCGTTCAGGCTGAACGCAAGCTCGTCCCCGTTCACAAAGTCGTAGTCGTCGAACACATCATCCAGATCCGCGACCACAACCTGTCCCGGATCCTCATCGACCGTCAAGTCGTCGATCGGAATTACAACCACCGGCGCGTCGTTCACAGGTCTAATAATCATCGTGAAACGATCCTCGGCAACTTCGCCTTCATTATCGCGGGCGATCACCGTAATATCCACACCTTCGGGGATATTGTAATTCTCAATCGGATTAACGCCGAGTATGTGTCCTTGCTCAATCGTCATATTCAGATCGGCAGGATCACCCGATACGATGTATCTTAACTGATCGCCCTCGATCAAATCGATATCATCGAAAACATTGTTCAAATCTACCAACTCCGCATAACCATCTTCGTTTCTTTGCGGATCTTCATCGATAATAATCTGTTCGATTGGATTTACCACAATAGGACCATCATTCACTGCATTTATAACTATATTGAAAACATCCTCAGCAACAGATTGTGAATCATCGGATGCGGCGACTCTAACCTCGACGCCATCCGGAGCGTTAAAATCATTATCAGGCGTAAATGAAAGAACCCCGGTTTGTTCCTCGATCGTCATGTTCAGTTCTTCAACTGCATTTACAATTGTAAATGTAAGATGATCGGGATATGCATCAGCCAAATCAACATCATTGAAAACGACGTTCAAATCGGCGACGACATATTGACCATGATCTTCATCGATCTCAATATCGTCTATTGGAGCTTCAACGAATGGCGCGTCATTCAACTCATGGATAGTAAGGATAAATGCATCCGCCACAGTCGCTGAACTGTCGTCGATGGCTTGAATTGTTATTTCGATCCCGTCGGGGATATTAAAGTTCTGATCTGGCCTTAAAGTAAACAGATTATTGGCGTCGATAGACGCATTTAATTCTTCCGGCGCGCCGGAAATATCAAAATCTAACTCGGCGTCATCGACGTCTGCAAAAACATCATCCAAATCGCGGATAACAATCAACGCTCTATCCTCATTTGCCTCAACATCGGCAAATTGATCGATCAAGTAGGGCGCGTCATTAATGGGGTTTATCACTATCGTAAATCGATCCTGAGCGGACGCCATTTCCAAGTCGAACGCCGTTACAATCACATCGACTCCATCCGGGAGATTGTAATTCTCCTCAGGCTGGAAAGTCAAAAGGCTGTTCTCATCTATCGAAAGATTTAATGCGCTGTAGTCGCCGTCCGGTTCGAATGTCAAGCTGAAGCTGAGTTCATCGCCGTCCGGTATATCATTGTCGCCGAACACTTCATCCAGATCGGCAATCTGAGCGCCGTCATAGTCTTCATCGACGGCAATATCAGCTATCCTGTTCTCAAATACCACGAACGGCTGATCGTTAACTGGTAAAATCCTCAAATTAAATGCTTCCTCAACTGAAGCTTCATCTAAATCCTGCGCGCTAACGATCACATCCACTCCCTGATCCAAATGGTAATCTTCCGCAGGATTGAATTTTAAAATGTTTTCGCCGTCGATCATCATATTCAACTGATTATAATCGCCCTGATCGGCAAATCTAAAGCTGTATGTCAGCTCATCGCCATCCACCAGATCGACGTCGTCAAACACTTCATCTAAATCAGCTACAACGGTTTCTTCGGAATCCTCATCGACAACTATATCGTCTATTTCCACCAAAACAACTGGAACATCGTTTACCGGACTGACAATAATATTAAACGCCGTATTAACTTCTAATCCTTCAGAATCCCGCGCAACGACCGTAATCTGTTCCGGTTCCGGATTATTATAGTTTTCAATGGGATTGACAGTAAAAATGTTATCACCGTCGATCACAGCATTCAATTCATCTGAAGCGCCACTGAAACTATAGGTCAGCTCATCATTTGCATCTATATCATTGAATACGTCATCCAAATCGATAACCTGATTCAAACCGGAATCCTCGTCGATCGTCAAATCATCGATTTCCTGTACGACAACCGGTGAATCGTTGACCGGTTGAATTGTAATCATGAACGCAGCTTCAGCATAATCCTGATCTGTATCGGTCGCTCTTACTGTGATTTCAACTCCGGCCGCTAAATTGTAGTTTTCCGCAGGATTGAAATAAAGCATATTATCTGCATCGTCGATCATCATTCCAAGTTCATCGGGAGCGCCGCTGAACGTATAAGTCAAGTTATCCTCATCAGGATCTTCGAATATTGCGTCGAGATCCGCAACATCCACTCTGCCCGGATCTTCATCGACGTCCACATCCCCAATATCAGCGACTTGAACCGGCGCTACATTCACGCCTGCACCATAAACCGGAAGCGTCAGGTTTCCGTTTTCATCAGCATTATGAGCATCAGAGCCGATTGTGATTGCTTCCTCATAAGCAGCCTGTTCGATCGGTTCAAAATACACGGTGATAATCGCTTGACCTTGAGGTTGAATAATAAGCTGATCAGGAATAACCATCGGCGCTATTTCATCGCCATAATTAAGATTTACACTTAAATTCCCATTAACATCGAACGCCCGGTTTCCATCGACAACCTGTGCCTGCGGAATAATCTCACGCTGCAAATCAGCGTCCCAGTAACGGAATGTAACTTCCTCCCCGTTCTGGAATCCCTCGACTTCACCCCCGGCTATATCCGCCCATGCGGCCACAGTTAAAACGCCATCTACAACTTCGCTGAACTGTGTATAACCGGCGCAAATATCATTCTGCGTAAAGACGCCTACATAATCATCATTCGCAAGCGTCTCTCCATTAAGCAATGCGCTCAGAACCGTAATCTCCATACTTGCATCAGTCTCAACATACTCCCAGTCGAACATGTCATCTAAATAATCTACTCTGAATTGGTCGGAACTGCTTACTATGTCATCTACGATCAGGTCCATGTTGCCGTTGTTGCTAATAGTAAATTCACGTTCGACGGACGCCAATCGACCGACTTCGCCGAACCGCATAGTATCCGGATCAACGCTTATCAGAGCCATCGATCCAACGCCGGTCAGATCGATAAATAATTCATTGTTTTCATCTGAATTCGATACAATCGCCACTCGACCGTTGAATGCCCCCATTGCTTCAGGCGTAAACGTAACGGTTGCCGACCGCCGTTCATCGCGGTTTAGAGTAAATCCTTCGTTTACGTCAAGCGAATAATATTCTTCGTCGATATAGATCGAATATATCTCCAGCGGCAGTTGTCCGGTATTCGATATATCGAACGACCACTCCCTAAACTCGCCGACCACGACGTCTCTGAAGTCATGGCTTAATTCCCTGACTTGAATTTGCGCCGGCGTGTTCACCGCGCTGCCGTTAACTGCGACTTCAACAACCGGATTGTCTTGGTCATCCGAATAAATTTCAATGTTTCCTGAATGCTCGCCGGGTTCCATCGGTAAATAGTACAGTGTCACATCCAACCCAGCTCCCGGTTCGATCGTCGCTTCCATAATCTCGCGAGGCGCCAAAGCCATTCTTGCCGTCAAATCGACTATCGAAATCTCACCGGCGGTAAATTGTTCGGGACCGTTTCTAAATTCCGCATTGGCGTCGAATTCTCTTCCTGCTGCGACGTCCCAAACTCTAAACGAAAGGTTCTCCTGATCGACAAAGCCTGTAACTTCGCCTCCCTCTTCATCTCCGTAGGCGAAAATTTCCAGCGGATCACCGGTTATTGTAACTTCGGAAAATCCACCGCACAGTCCATCCTGAGTGAAGACGCCCACATAATTTCCTTCCGCAAGCGGACTGCCGATATAAAGCGCTTGATTCACTATTATCGACATATTGACGCCGGTTTCGGTAAACTGCCAATCGAAGTCCCTGCGCTCGACGGCAAACTCGACGCTGAAGTATTGATCGTTTATAAGAATATCGTCCACCGTCAGGTCCGCATCGCCTGTATTGCTTATGGTCAACGTCCTCGAAACCTGCTGTTCTACGAAAGTCTGACCGAAATCGAAAGCGTCCGTCGAAACCGCAATCGATGGATGCGGCACATAAACTCCTGTTCCAATCAAGCCTACAGTCGCTTCTGGCGTATCGGAGTCGTTTGTCGAAACAGTCAAAACGCCTTCCTGCAGACCTTCATTCACCGGCGCAAAAGAAACCGTTATCTCTTCTGAACTTTGCGGAAGGACTCGGAACGGTTCAAAATCGACGGAGTAAACATCTAAATCAATCGCGATATCGGAAACGACTAAATAACCGTCTCCCTGATTCTCAATCGTTAGCGTTCTATCCAAACTAGTCTCAATTTCAACCTCGCCGAAATTAACCTCCTGCACTGCGATATTCAGGTTTGGCGTTCTGCCGGTTTCGGCGTTAAGGCTTAAAATCGACAATCCGTTCGGAACGAAATAACCGGGATAGTTCTCCTCATAAGTAGCAGTCGCTTCTATCTCCATACCCGATTCATAATCAAAGTATTTAAAGCTGAAATCTTCATCGGACAGGAATCCATCGATCTCACCTTCAGTCGTCGGATCGTCGCCGTTAGCCGATATGCCGAATTCAGCGCCTGGAGTTGTGATTGTTTCGCCGCCGGCGCATAATCCGGCGGGCGTAAAGACTCCCACCTCGTCGCCTGTCCACAGCGGATCGCCGTCTAATAGAGCCGACCGCACAACCAATGAGTGATTTATGTCGCTGATATAGTATTGGAAATGCCGTCCAGGCTCCAGTTCGTACAGGGCTGATAAACGCACCGTCGATGCGCTCCCCGCAAAATATCTGTCATAGCCCCTGACAAATTCCGCATCCGCTTCAACCTCGATGTTGGCGTCCGCATCCCACATATAGAATGTCATTTCCTCGCCCTGAGCGAATCCTTCGACGTCTCCTTCAGTATCAGGATTATCCGCCCAAGCGTTAAGCTCTGCCGGCAGCGGTTCGGCGCCAAGCAGAATAATTGCGCCGGCATGTCTTCCTGCCTGGGTAAAGACTCCGATCTGATCGCCGGCGGATAACGCCTCATTATCCAATGTCGCGGATTCTATGGTTAAAGCCATCGATTCCTGAGATTCCTCAAACTGCCATCTGATATCGCCCAAAATACCTGCGCCTGTCAACGCCACTTCATAAGGACTTTCATCTGGATCATTGGAATAAATATTGAGGACGCCGTTAAAATTCCGTTCCTCGTTGGGCGTGAATGTTACGAGTATCTCGCCCGATTCGCCTATTTCAATCACTTCAGGCGAAACCTCTGTAATTGAAAAGACGTCATTATCGAATTCCATATTGCCTAACTCAAGCGAACTGCCGCCTAAGTTTTCAACTGCAAGTTCTAAAGTTGAATGCAAGCCGATATAGACTTCTCCAAAGTTCAAAGCGTCAAGCGAGACGGAAATATCTGCAGGACCTTCTTCGACTGCTGATCCAGATAAAGCGATCTCGACGATTTGGTTTTCATAGTCGCTGTTTAAAATTCTCATTATGCCCTGATGATCGCCCGCCTGATTTGGTCCGAATGTGACGTTCAAATCGTAAGTCTCACCTGCCGCTACAGTTACCGGATTGCCCTCGATGTAGCGTTCATTATCGAAATCACTTGTAAAACTGTTATTAGTCATTTCGATCCGCCGGATTTCCAGTGATGCGTCGCCGTCGTTCAAAATAGTCAAAGTTTGTGTTTCAGTTCCACCAACGAGCAACCACCCGTAATCAATCGACTCGGCGGATACCTCAATTATACCGGATCGAATAGACCTTGCGCTTAACGATACTCTCGAGAATCCATTGGAACTCCATGTCAATGTGCCTTCTACAAGTTCGGGATCTGAAACGACATATTCCGTTTGTGCGGTATAATCCCAAAGATGAAATTCAAATTCCTCCCCATTCCTGAATCCATCGACCTCCTGCGTCGCGGCGTCATCGCCCCACGCAGCAATACCGGCTGGGAATATGCCTTCGCCGTAGGGATCCTCAAGATAAACCGAACCCGCACACTGGCCGTCCGGCGTGAATACAGCGATCTCGTCTCCTTCCACTAACTGATTGCCATCGACGGTTGCTTCATTAACAATAATCGAATGGCTTATCTCGGTAATCGCGTAATTATAACGCGCTCCTTCCGTAAATGCATGAAGCGTCACTACCGCAGCGCCATCAGCTTGATAATTGCCGGTTCCCTGAACGTAATGCGCTCCGGCAATAACTTCCGTTTCGGAATTTTGATCCCAGAGACGATACGCCAAACGCTCGCCGTCCGCAAAACCTTCAATTTGATCTGTATTGGGATCGTCGCCGCTAACTTCGATGGTTACCGGAAAGTCCTCAGATATAAATACCGTTCCGCCGCACAGTCCGGCTTCGGTAAATACTCCGATCTGATCCGTCCAGCCAAGCAATTGACCGTTGATCGACGCTTCCTGTACTCCGATCGACATCGTTATGCCGGTGTCGAAATTAGCCCATCTAACTTGTCCTCTGGCTCCCGTTGCTTGAAGCGGAACTTCCACGACAGGCGTGTCTTCATCGTTTGAATTAATAGTCATAACCGCTTCAAAATCGCCCGTTTCAGGAGGCAGGAACGTAACAAACACTGATCCTTCCTGACCTGGAGTGAGTAACAGATTATCCTCTTCCGTCTCGACGGTAAAATGTTCGCTATCGGTCATTATTTGGTCAATCTCAAGAAAATCTGCGCCATCGTTAGTTATCGTCAGCGTCCAGAACCCACTCCTGCCGATTAACACTTCGCCAAAATCATGCGAATCCGCCGATAATGCTAAATTAGCGACGCCCAACTCAATTGAATGACCCAGCAGGCTGATTTCAGCCTCCGAATTGTTGGGATCGTCGTTGAATATGGTTAACGTCGCATTATAATCTACATTTACCTCAGCCGGTTCGAAGCGCGCCGTAAAATCGAGCTCCATGTCGGGACTTATGACTGTTTCGCCGTCGAAATCGATCACACTGAACGCCTGGTTATCGACCTGAATGTCGCTAATAGTAAGATTGGCTTCACCCGTGTTTCTAACCGTGAATATCCAATCGAAGTACCGGTCAACCGGAATATTGCCGTAGTCATATTCAGCGTCCGAAAGCCTGATCTGAGGCTGCGGTTGCGAGTAGGCGTTGAGGATAACTTCCGTAAATCCATTGGTCGCCCAGGTTTCAGGTCCATCGACATATTCCGCGAGCGCGACTACTTCCCGGCCTTCCCAGGCGTCCCAGTAACGGAATTCAAATTCTTCTCCCGAACGGAATCCATCGACGATATCGGTGGTTGGATTGTCTCCCCAGGCTGCGAGACCAGCCGGGAACAATTCATCAGCGCCCTCCGCCATCGATAAAACTTCACCGCCGGCGCAAATGCCCAATGGCGTAAATACTCCTATTTCATCTCCGATCTCCAATGACTGGCCATCAAGATTAGCGGCGGAGATCATAATCGAATGATCGACGTCCGATATTTCATAATTGAAATGCTGACGACCGCTTCTCGCCGTAAGAGTCAATTCCTGCGCAGCGCCAACGCTGAACAATCCATCGCCCTGAATATATTCGGCGACGGTTCGCACGCCCTCCAAATCCTCGTCCGAGTCCCAGACCCGGAACGACAATTCCTCTCCGTCTGTAAACCCATCGACGTCCTGAGTATTCGGATCGTCGCCAAAAGCGTCAAACTCGACCGGGAAGCCGGGAATGGCGACTCCCACGCCGGCGCAAACTCCATCCGGTGTGAACGCCGCCACCTGATCCCTGTAGCCCAGGCTGACTCCATCCAGCGAAGCCTCATTCACTATCAGAGTCATCGTATTCTCGGTTACGGCGAAATCCCAATTATAAGGAGGCAGAACGCCGGTTCCCGTTAAATCGAGCGCTATGGTTGGATTATCTTCATCGTTCGAGCCGATGGTAATCCTTCCATTATAATCGATCAATTCCAAAGGCTCAAAACTTACGGTAAGAAAAGCGGACTCGCCGCCGGCTAAATCGAATCCTTGATCCGGGCTGACGGAGAAACCTTCGCCTTCGGAGGTTATCGATTCGATGGTTAAGACGTCCGCGCCTGTATTGGCTATCCGCCAGTTAAATTCTGCGCTCGTATAAATCTCGACGCCGCTAAAGTCATGCTGGTTAGTTGTCGTGTAAATATGCGGAGCTCCGACCACGCCGGTTCCTGAAAGCTCAACGCTCAATTCAGCGTCTTCCGGATCGTCGCTGTAAATCGTCACTGATCCGTTATACTCGATATCTTCCGCCGGCGTAAAGGTTACGGTCAAGTCATGCGACGCATTCGGTTCGATGCTGAAAGCGTCGCCGTCGAAATCGGACGCAAACGCATCCCCTGCCACGGCAATATTATCGATGCTTAGTGCGGCGTCTCCGGTATTGCCGATGGTTAAAATCCAATCGCTCGAAGCGTTAACCGGAACCCATTGGAAATCGTGCTGATTAGCGGATAAAACGATATCCGGCATCTCGCGCGAATAAGCGCTCAAGGTCAATCTCGTAAATCCATTGATCGCCCAGGTCTCAGGACCGAAAATGTATTGAGCTTCCGCAGTAATTTCAGTCTGAGAACCGACGTCATAATATCTATAAGCAAAAGGTTCGCCCACGGCAAAGCCGTTCACAATATCGTCTCCGGCTTCATCGCCCCAGGCGGCTAATCCGACCGGGAATAAGCCCTGTCCTTCATCATGAATCCTCCAGGCTCCTGCGCAGACTCCGCCCGGCGTGAACACGCCGATTTCATCGTTTTCCACTAACAATTCCCCATCGAGATAAGCCTCGTCGATCAACAGCGTATGGTTGTTTTCCGTCAAATCGAAGTCCCAGAAAGTGGGCAAATCGACGCCTTCACCGGTCAAATCGACCGTAACTTCGTTGTTGCGCGCGTCGGAGACAATAGTCAAGGTTCCTACATACCTGCCGATGCTCGGAGGGGTAAAGCTCACGCTGACTTCTATATATGCGCCGGGAGCAACGCTTTGCGCTTGATCAAATTGAACGCTGTAAGTTTCTCCGGCAACCGACACACTCTGCACCGTCATTTGAATATTGCCATCATTGTGAATCTGCAGTATTTCAGTGGCTGTCTCGTTCATCACGACTTCCCCAAAATCCATACTCACGGGCGAAGTGGATAAAACCGCCTCGCCATCGACCACGCCTTGCCCGGTCAAAGAAACGACATAACTATCATTGCCAAAGCCATCATTGGACGTAATCGTTAACGCGCCTTGGAAAGCAGCCTCAGCTACCGGCGAGAAACTCACCGCAAACGTTTGGGAATCAAACGGCGGTATTGTAGCCTGATTGGCAAAATCGACGCTGAATACTTCATTGTCGATCTGCATATCGCTAATCGTTAAATCCTGATAGCCGTTATTCGAAACGATTAAATCCCACGTTAAAGGCGCTCCATCGACTACTGCATCGCCAAAGTCATGAGCGTCCGCATTCACGCTGATCTGAGCCGGAGTCGCCTCGACGCCCGAACCGCTGACCGGCAGCGTAAATACATCCAGATCCGTTGCCGTAATCCGGATCTCGCCGTTGTAATCATTCACTGCATCAGGCGTAAATGTAACTGTAAATTGCTGATTATCGCCCGCTTCAAGATCGAAAGCGCTTTCGAAATCAACCGTAAATACATCCTGAACCGATGAAGCCACATTCTCAACGTGCATCGGTTCATTGCCGGTATTCGCCAGTGTAAATGTCAGATTATCGCTGAAACCGACAACTACTTCTCCAAAATCAAGCGATTCCGGATCAACGCTGATCCGGGGACCAAACTGCGAATAGGCAACTAATCGGGTAATAATAGTAAATCCATTGTTTTGGTAATCCAATGGTCCATCTACATTGCCTTCAACGGCTGCCTCATATTCAGCCTGTGCGGAATAATCCCAGAACCGGAAATTCATTCTTTCGCCTACCTGGAAGCCATCGATTTCCTGAGTCGCTGCATCATCTCCCCAAACTGCAATTCCAAGCGGTTCCCATTCATTTGCTTCCCGGGGTTCAAAACCTTGATCGACGATTATTCCGACTACTTCGGCGCCGGCGCACAAACCCTGCGGGGTAAATACCGCGATTTCATCGCCCGTCGTAAGCAGCGCATCGTCCAAAAGCGCTTCTGAAATTAAGACCGAATGATTATTCTCGGTCATGGTAAAATCATAATGTTGAATAAATCCGACGCCGGTTCCCGCGATATTCACAGCCAATTCCGGCGAATTATCCGCATCAGAGCTAATCGTCAGCGCACCTTCGTATAGTATCTCCTCGACAGGATCGAAAGTCAATTCCAGTTCATAAGACTGATCAGGTTGAACGACAATGTTATTGCCATCCCAGACAGCCCCAAACGCTTGATTATCAAAGGACAGTTGTGAAATCGTCAAATCTCCGGTACCGGTATTGGATATCGTTAAGATTTCGCTTCCCGTTCCTTCCGTTAAAACCTCGCCGAAATCAACCGATTCCGGAGACGCCGATATCAAAGGCTCGGGCGCAGCAGCCCCCGTACCGCTGACATTGTAAACCGTAGTTCCTTCTTCGCCGCCATCGTTCGAATGAATAGTCAGGCTCTCCTCATATAGAGCGGCTTGCGTCGGAGTAAATCGCGCCTCAATCGCTATACTTTGATCCTGGGTCAAAGTTATAGGATACTGATCGTGCATAACGCTGAAATCATTGTGGCTCGAAACAATATCCGTAATAACCAGATCGCTCGGACCGTTATTTGCCAGCGTCAGATCCAGCGGTCTGAATTGACCGATTAAGACGTTTCCGAATGCTAATGCCTGAGGCGAAATAACCAGTTCCGGCGGTGGAACCGGGACGCCATTGCCGCTGAGCGCAACTTCAATCAGTTCATTATCCGGCGAATTGGAGTGTATTTCGATAATAGCGGTGTATCCCCGCTCTTCGACCGGGCTGAACGTTACCGGAAATACTTGTTCTTCGCCTGTCTGTAAAGCGAATTCCCCCTGAAAATCTAACGAAAACGAATTTGCATCGTTACCTGTAATCGCAACATCGCTAACGGTCAAAGGCTGTTGGCCGATATTCGAAATCGTTAAATTGACCGCGTCGCTGACTTCTTCAACAATAACGTCGCCAAAACTTATGCTTTCGGGATACACCCTGATCGCAGGCGTTTCACCGGTTACAACCTCCAGCGAAAGCATTAAAAATCCACTGGAAACATAGTTAATGCCGCCTTGCTCGATCCTTACCGGTTGTG
This sequence comes from uncultured bacterium, assembly GCA_964635255.1. GTDB lineage: Bacteria > Electryoneota > AABM5-125-24 > Hatepunaeales > Hatepunaeaceae > CAZWOY01. Next base: position 11,187 of record CAZWOY010000013.1, on the reverse strand, counting down.
CGATATAATCGCGATTCGCGCTAAGGTCCCAATACTTAAACGCAATTTCCTCGCCAACCGTAAAACCATCGACTTCATCCGTATTTGCATCATCCTGCCAGGCGGCAAGTCCCACGCCTTGCTCCCAGTCGCCATCGACTCCGATTCGCATCGCGCCTGCGCAGAGATCCGCCTCGGTAAACACCCCTATCTCATCGCCCGTAACTAAAAGTTCGCCGTCAAGCAGCGCTTCATTAATTATGATCGATGTGTTCAACTCGGTTATCGTATATTCGAATTGAGTCGGCGGCGTCGATCCGACGCCTGTAACCGTTGTCGTAACTTCGCCGTCCTGAGGATCATCTGAAGATATCGTTAAAATGCCATCGAAGTTGATCAAATCCGTCGGTGTAAAGGAAACATCCACATTTATCGAACCGCCCGCAGGCACAGTCCTAACCCCCGTCCAATCGACCTCGAACCGATTGCTGTTTGAACTGACATTTGAGACTTCGAGCTGATAATTTCCAGTATTTTGAATAGGCAGCTGCTGTGTTCCTGTCGTCCAAACATCTACTTCGCCAAAATCGAGTTCCGCCTGAACGTTGATTTCCGGCAGACCGCCCTGTCCTGTTAATTGCACCTGCAATTCGGGAGTGTTTGGATCGTTTGATGAAATCGTCATCACCGCCGGATATTCCTGAACCGCCTGTGGATTAAAACTGACGGTCAACGCAGCCGGAGACCCAACTTCGACAGTCAAGCCTTGACCGCCGTCGAAATCGGAACTGTAAACATTGCTGTCAAACGAAACGTTGTCGATATTCAGCGGCAGATAACCCGTATTGCCGATCGTAAATTCAAACGAATCCGTGTCGTTGACTCGAACAATCCCAAAATCGTACGATTGAGGATTTACGCCAATTATCGGCGGCGGCGCGGAAACGCCGTCGCCCGTCAGAGCGACGCTCACCGTACCGGTAACGTTATCGTTCGACTCGATATTCAAATCCGCCGCAAAATTTCCAACCTGAGCCGGCGCAAGCGTAACCGTAATCTCTATCGATCCCTCCGGCGCGATGGGATCCTGGTTCTGGCGGTCATAGCTGAAATATCCCTCAGCGTCGTTCGCAATGCTGATTCCCGTAATCTCAAGATCTGCCGTACCCATATTGCCGATAGTAATTGTTCTGGCGAGGTCTTCATTAGTATAAACCTCTCCAAAATCCACAGCTTCAGGCGATACCGAGATCAACGGCCTCGCTTCCGTTTGCCCGAAGCCGGTTAAGCTGATTCGTTCCTCGCCGCCCACAGCATTGGAATTGATAACTAACTCGCCGTTAAATTCACCGGCTTGATCCGGAGCAAACGTTACTAAAACTTGAATCGATTGCTGCCGTTCAACCGTAACTTCATTCTCAAAATCCGTAGTAAATGCGCCATTCGTCGAGACGATGCTCTCGATAACCAAAGCCTGATAGCCGCTGTTGGTTATGCTAAACGTCCAATCCCGCGTTTGACCGACCAAAACTTCAGAGAAATCGTACGCATTGCCATCGCTGAGCGTTATCTCCGGCGGAGGCTGAAGCTCGCCTATGCCCGTAAGATTGACTTCTAATTCCGGCGTATCGAGATCATCGGAATGAAGTCTGATTATTCCCGTCTGTTCGCCCTCAGCCGCCGGGCTGAATGTCAGCGTAATCTGCGAAGAGCCGCTGGGCTGAATTGTAACCGGAAGTTGATCCCATGCATAAGTAAATAAATCATTGGTAACTTCCACACTATCGATTGTCAGAGAAGCATTGCCGGTATTGCTGACAGTCAAAGTCGCATTATCCGATTCATCGACGTAAACCGTCTCAAAATCTACCGGATCCGGACTCGCTGCAATCTGCGGCGTAATCCCTTGACCGGATAAAGTTACTTGAACAGGTTCGCCCCCCAAATCAGGATCGTTGCTGTATATCGAAACCATGCCGTTAAAAACTGTCGCCGAAGATGGTTCAAATCGTACCGTTAGGTTATTACTGTTCCCCGGTTCGATAACAATCTCATCCTGAAAATCCGTTCCAAACACATCGCCGGTAGTTTCGACCGCACTAACGATTAAGTTCTGATGTCCGGTATTGCTTATCTGTATGATTTCGCGCTCGATCCTGCCGACTCTGACGGAGCCAAAATTCATGCTCTGGGGCGTGACGGTTATCTCGGACGGCGGATTTACACCGGTTCCTGACAGATTCACAGTCACATCATCCTGATCCGGAGACGAGCTGATTGTTAACACAGCGTTGTATTGCCTTTCGACGTTATCCTCGGGATTGAATGCAATAGTCTTTTCGATTGACCTGTAAGCTCCAACCTCGAACGCTCCGTCGAAATCTACGCTGAAAAACTCAGCATCCGTCCCGCCAAAAGTCATTCCCGTAACATTTAAAACCGCAGTTCCATCATTGGAAATCGTAAAAGCCTCTTCTGCAGTCTGATCCCAAAAAACATTGCCAAAAACGATATTTTCCGGTTGAACATTTATCACAGCCACAGGATTGGTTGATCCCGAAAGTTCTAAACTGCTAAACCCATTTTGATGAAAATATCTATCGCCGACAAAAATTTGAGATATTTCTGCAAGATACTCCTCTTGCGCGTCCAAATCCCAATACTTGAAGTTCATTTCTTCATCTGCCACAAAACCATCGACCACATTTGGAGTTTCATTGTCGTCAGGCCAAGCGGCAATACCCACAGCATCATCCCAATTCCATTCAGGACCTCCGCCGGTTATTCCCACGATAGAAGCGCCTACGCACAAACCCGCGTCGGTGAAAGCGCCTATTTCATCTCCGATGTCGAGTAACTCGCCGTCTAAATAGGCTGCCGGGATATGGATAGAATGACTGTTCTCTGTAACTTCATATTCGTAATGGGGTTCAGGTTCGCCGCCGCTGCCGGTCAGCTGCAGTTGGATCTCTCCGTTTCGAGGATCATTCGATGCAACCGTCAGCGTTCCCGCATAATCGATCTGATCGACCGGTGAAAACGTAACGTTCACGTCTCTGAACTCCTGCGGCGGAATCGTAATCGCCCCGCCCCACTCGACGCCAAATCCATCGCCGGCGACGTCCATCGCGCCAACGATCAGGTTTTCATTGCCGGTGTTCAAAATCCTGAGCGGCTGTACCGATTCCGAATAAACGCCCACAACGCCAAAATCGATCGCATTCTGAGGATCCGTAGCTATCTCCGGTCTCGCCTGTACCGTTCCAATTCCGCTTACCGTAAGTACATAAGCCTCATTGCCATGCGCGTCGTTCGACTGGATCGTGATCGCCCCGTTATAATTCCCCTCCGCTGGAGGCGTGAAATAGACCGTTAAATCAACCGATCCATGGATATTAATGTTCCCAATGCGTATTTCATTTGCAAAATCGGTCGTAAACGCTTCATTGTTCGATGCAACGTTTGAAATCACTAAGTCCTGGTAGCCTTCATTGCTGATAGTTACCGTCCACGAACGCCGATTGCCCTGAAGGACTTCCCCAAAATTATAAGCATCCTCGCTGACCGTTATCTGAGGCGCCGGCGGCGTAATCGCCATACCTGACAGCGAAACAATATAGGTTTCTTCCCCGGGTGAATTCGATGCGATTTCAAGATTCGCGGCGTGATCTCCAGCCGCGCCCGGATCGAACGTAACCGAAATCTGTTCACTCGTTCCCGAACCGATGGTCAATTCATTTGCAAAATCTGTGCTGAACGAACCGGGATTCGCGCCGGCTATGTTAACCTCGGAAACAACCAAGTCCTGATTGCCAATATTGGTTATCGTAAGTGTCTGGCTCTCAGGAAAACCGACCATTACATCCGTGAAAGTAAGCGCTTCGGCGCTGACGGCTATCTGTGGTTCATTCGCAGTCGATGCAGATAAGGACAAAATGGTAAATCCGTTCGCAACAAAGCGCCTGTCGCCTTGAATAATATCTGTGATAGTTGCATCGATTTCACGATCTGCAGACCTATCATAAAAACTGAACGACATTTCTTCATCCGGCTGGAATCCATTGTCGCTCCCGCCGTCCGCTCCCCAGGCGGCTAATCCAACCTGGAAATCCTGAACATTGTTAAACGCTTCCTCGACCATACCGCCCCCGGCGCATAAGCCATCCAGCGTAAATACCCCAATTTCATCGCCTGCCGCTAACATTTCACCATCTAATAGCGCCGGCTGAACGATAACGTTATGGCTGTTTTCAGTTATCTCATATTCAAAATGAGCCTCCGGCAGCGTTCCGCTTCCACTCAACGCCACATTTACTTCCGGCGAATTATCATCATCCGACGAAATCGTCAGCGTTCCATCATAATCCGCAATTTCAGCCGGAGCGAACACAACGTTAACAATATAATTTGATCCCGGCTGCACTACAGTTTCACCCTGCCAATCCGAGCCGAAGCCTTCGCCCTGAATCGCTGCGTTTGAAACGGTCAGATCGAAGCTGCCATTATTGCTGATTGTAACCTGACGGCTCACTTCCCCGCCGATACCGACTTCCCCATAGGCAATTGCCTCCGGAGCAACCGCAATCTCAGGCATGCCGCCCTGACCGGAAAGGTTCAATTCGTAAGGACTGTTCCGCTGGTCGTTCGATGTTACTGTCAAAACACCCGCCAACTGCGCAGCCTGATCGGGAGCAAAAGTTACCGTAATCACAGCCGTTTCGCCGCTCGCTATGGCAGCTCCGCCCTGGGTGATTTGAGCGTTGAACGCCTGATCGCCGGTAACGTTAATACCGGTAATTTCCAGATCCAGATAACCTTCGTTGGTAACGTGAAGGTCGAACGTTTCATCCTGTCCTACCCGCACCAATCCAAAATCATAACCCGCCTGTTCATAATCCACCGACATAATCGGCGGTTCAAAGGCGCTTGTCGCATTCAGAGCCGCTTCAACATTTGGATTGTCGTCATCGTTCGATCCAATAGTCAAGGTCGCGGAAAAAGCCCTCGCCTCTTCAGGAGGCGTGAAGGTAAGTCCAAGATCGAAAGACGAACCTTGCGAAATCACTATCGGATTGTTCTGGAAATCCCGTCCGGCTTCGGAATGCGCAAAATACTGTCCATCCGCGCCGGAAAATGTTAAACTGTTAATATTCAAATCCGCCGTACCCGTATTCGAAATCGTGAGCGCTTGATTACCGGCATAGCCATAGTAAACCTCACCGAATTCGACAGCCTGTACGACGTCGATCACCGGGAACCGCCCTGCAACGCCATTGCCGGTAAGTGTAATTTCAAATGGACTGTCAGCGTCGTTGGAGACAACCTCCAAGGTTCCATCATGCTGTCCTTCGGCAGGTGGATCGAATGTAATCGTCAACGTCCGCGACTCGCCTTCGGCTATTTCCCAATTGCCCGGGAAGTCTGTCGTAAAAGCGTCTTGATTTGTCGAAACAATGTCGCTGATAACAAGAGTCTGATACCCGCTGTTGCCGATCTGTATCTGCCGGTCCCACATATCTTCAATGTTGACGGCGCCAAAGTCGATATTTTGGTCAGCCTGTGCAATGTCCACTGCAGGCGGATCTCCGGCGTCGCCAATGCCGGTTAGCGAAACCTCAGCCTCTGGATTAATCGGATCATCGGAATTAATGGTCAGTATCCCATTATATTCAATCGGCTCTGACGGTGAGAAAGTCACCAAAATCTGCATAGACTCGTCCGGCTCTAAAGCCCTCCCCTGATCTACGTTGCTTTCAAAGCCGGCGCCAGCTAAGCTTATCGCCCCGACCGTCAAAGTTAATTCACCGGCGTTTGTAACGTTCACAGCCATCCCATCCTGCTGGTTGACAAGAACCGAACCGAAATCCAACGAGCTTGGGCTGACGGAAATGGCGCGTTCAAAGCCGGAGCCATACAAATCTATAGTAAATTGCCGGTCCTGTTCGCCATCGTTATAATCAATGGTCAATGTACCGGTGTAATCGCCCCGCGCTTCAGGTTGGAAGGCAACATCTACTGAAAGAGCCTCGCCATAAGCCAAAACACGATCTTGAATATCGGCGAAGTTTGTGGTAAACGCCGCTCCGTCAGCCATTCCATTTAACCGGACATCGCTGATGGCAATATCGGCAATCGTTAAATCCATGTAGCCATTGTTACCGATATCCAAAGCCCATGTATCCGGATTATTTACGACAACTCCGCCAAAGTCGTGCTGATTTGAGGCAACTGAAATCTCCGCCGGAGTCGGAGCAGCGCCATTGCCAATCAGTTCTACAAAAACCTCAGAATCTACCGGATCATTGCTTGTTATTACTAACAACGCTTCATGCTGATGATCCTCGCGTATCGGAGTAAACGTAATGGTAACCGCTAATGGATCATCAGCCATGGCTATTTCCCCCGGATTGTCGAATGCGACCTCAAAAGCGTCTGCATCATTTCCGGTTACCGAAATATCCTGTATTAAAAGACCGTCGGCAAAGCCATTATTGCGAAATTGAAACGACTGCTGGGAGTTTCTGTTCTCGAAAACCATCACATCTCCGAAGTTCAAGGAATCGGTAGATATATCTATATGAGGCTGGGGATCTGTATAAAAAAGTATGTAGTCAATGACGTCAAAACCGTTGATTCTCCAGGTTGGCTCGGCAAAATCCGCCCAATCGGCGTGCGCCGTGTATTCCTCTTGTGCATCGCTGTCCCACATTCTGAAAGCGAAAGGATTTCCTGGATCGAAACCCTCATCTTCCTGTGATGCTTGATCATCGCCCCAAACCGCAAACCCAAGCTGTTCCTCGCCGCCCTCGATAACGGCGGATCCCGCACAAACGCCATTTGGATTGAATACGCCAACTTCATCGCCGGCTGAAAGCCTTTCCCCATCGATCTCAAACCGGTTCGCAATAAGATTGTGATTGTTTTCCGTAATCGTATATGTAAACCTTTCCGTTCCCTCGCCGGTTAATTCAATCGGTTGAAGGTCGTTAAATGCATCAGAGACAATTGTCAACGTTCCCGCATAATCACCGGCGGTTGGAGGATTAAAACTAAGCTGAACCTGCGCCGAACCGTCCGGCTGAATCGTCCCCCCATTCCAATTGGCGGTAAAAGCTTCCTCTGAAAATTGCAGTTCGAAAACCGTTAGTTCATAATCTCCGGTATTACTGACAGACAGGTCAAAAGTACTCGTCTCACCGGCGCGAACTGTTTCAAAAGAAATCGGTCCTGCATCGGACACTTCAATAACCGGAGCTATGCCGATACCGGTAACCGACACGTTAAGCGGACTTTCATCGGGGTCGTTCGATTCGATGGCAACCATTCCATTGTAACCGATTCGATCGGCGGGCGTGAACGTCACTTCGATGACAGCCTGGTTTCCGGGCGTCAAAACCGCGCCGCCTTGAATTATTTCCGCTGTAAATCCCGCGCTCGCCGTCAGATTTGTAATTTCGAGATCATGTCCCCCTTGTGGACTTTCGTTAGTGACGGTAATTGTCTCGCTGACCGACTCGCCGACCAAAATCTCTCCGAAGCCAATCGATCCCGGACTGACTGCAATATCGGCGTCCGGCTGTTCGACGCCGGCGCCGGAGAGTGGAACGCTCCGATCCCCGCGCGGATCTGTCGAACCAACCACCAAATCGCCGTCAAACTGCCCGGCATTCTGACCGGGAGCGAAACGCACGTCGAATTGAATGCTGCCGCCAATTGCCACTTCGACCGGATTGCCGCCGTCGTTCCAGGCGTCGATCCATTGATCGTTCCAGAAAAAGCTAAACACTGAATTCTGATCCGTTATCGAAATAGATTCGATGAACAACGCGCTGTCGCCGGTGTTGTTAATCGTCAAAGTCTGGATCGAAATATTATTGACGATTACTTCGCCGAACGCGATCTGAGCGGGATCGAACTCGATATTCGGGAAATGATCCTGCGTGCCCATACCGGTGAGCGAGAACTCGAATCCGGCTTGGTAGTTCGGATCGTTCGAATTAATCGTTAAAACAGCGTCGCGCTGGCCTTCTGCGTTTGGATCGAAAGTAACGGTAATTTCCAAAATCCCATCCCGCGTTACAATTTGAGCCTCGTTAGGGAAGTTTGTATAAAACTCATCGGGAGCGCTCGATTCAATGCCGGTAATTTCCAAATCCTGATACCCGAGGTTTTCGATCTGCATTGTCCAGTTCCGCGTCGCGCCATCGACGTTGACCGAGCCGAAGTCATAAGGCTGCTGGTCCAGATTCGCAATGTTTATCGCCGGCGGATCCTGTTCCATTCCCTCGCCGGTGAGTCCAACTTCGATGTTTCCACGCGGATCGTTCGAAGCGATCGCAACTGTCCCGGAGAACTGCCCTGCATTTTCCGGCGCAAAAGTGACCATAGTCTGATGAGACTCGAACTGAGCCAAAGATCCCTGGAAATCGTCCACGCTGAAGACGTTGTTCGCGTCATTCGCAATCGTGATCGAACTGATCGTCAATGCGACTGCGCCCTCGTTCGTAATGGTCAATTGGACTTGGTCGGTCTCCCCGTAAATAGTCGGAGTAAAATCGATCTGAGCCGGATCGACCGCCATCTGGGGACCAATCGCGCCGCCGGCTAAATTAATATTATAAGGGCTGTCGTCCTGGTCGGAATGAGTTATCGCCAAAGTCGCCGCATAATCGCCGACCAGTTCCGGCGCAAACGTAACCGTTACATTTGCCGATTCATTCTGTCCCAACTGAATCGCGTTGGCAAAATCGGTCGTAAATCCTTCGCCGTCGATGCTGATATCCGTTACGTCAAGCGCTAAATATCCCGTGTTCGCAATCTGCAAAACCCATTCTTCCGTCTGACCGGCGATAACGTCGGTCGAAAAAGCGTGCGAATAAACACCCTGATCCTCAGTCGCATTGGTCGCAATCTGTGCAGGCCCCGGCGCAATGCCTTCGCCCGTCATCGACACTTCTACCGATTGGTAGTATGGATCGTTGCTGACAATCGTCATCGTCGCATTATGCGCCCTGTACTCGCCGTCAAATGGATTAAACGTCACGTTAAATTGAATGGATTCATCCATCGCAATGACGCCTTGGTCTTCATAGTCCGTCGTAAAAGCGTTCGCATCGTTTCCGCTGATCGTTAAATTCTCTATATCTAAATCGGCGTTGCCAAAGCCGTTGTTTGTGATCGTTACCGTGATTGTTTCCTGTTCCTGATTGTTGTAGGCGATGACTTCTTCGAAGTCCATCTCGTAGTGCGAAAGACCGAGGTGAGGTCCGTCTTCCGGATAAGCAAACAAAAGTCCGACATGCCCGACGCCGGCTTGGTCTCCGTAGTGAGCCGCGCTGCCTTCGACCCAGTCGATGCGAGCATTGTATTCCTGCTGTGCGGATGCGTCCCAGAGCCTGAAAGCGATTTCTTCGCCATTGCTGAATCCGTCCTGTCCGCCGTAAATCTGAAAACCGAGCGGGAACTGATCGCCGGCTTGCAAAACATAACCGCCGCCGCAACCTCCCCCCGGCGTAAATGCGCCGATCTCATCGTCCATCACCAACGATGCTCCGCCTATCTCGGCGGCTTCGACAATGATGGCATATTGATTCTCCTGATCGACCGTGTATTGGAAATGTTCTTCCGGCGTAACATATTCTAACGCCACAGCGTCAAATCCGTCAGGAGCGTATAAAATCTGCTCGCCGGCTGAGGCTGGATACTCGATTTGAGCGTCTGCATCCCAGAACTTGAATTCCATTGGTTCGTCGATCTCGAATCCGCCTCCGTCGCCGTTGGCGTCCGCGCCGTAAACGGTTAAATTCCATTGTTCATCGCCGGCAGGGATTACTAAAGCGCCATAGCAGGCGTCTTGTTCCCTCGTTCTGAACACGCCAATCTCGTCCGGATTAACCAGGCTTTCGCCGTCGATAGTCGCACCGGCTACGAATAGCGTATGGGCGCCTCCCTGCGTCTCTATGGCGGTAAAATGATTTTCGTCCTGCGGACCGAATGCGCCTTCCTGCCCGCCGGCGACTTCCGACAAGTGAGCGAGAGACACTTGGAAATAAGGACTTCCCATGATATTAACGTGCAGGCTTTCAATGCCGTCGAAAACCCAATCCTGCTGTCCGCCTTGAACGATCTCATCCCAGATGGCGGCGGCAAATGCCTGGTAATTAATATCCAGAGCCGCAAGCATGGTTAAAAACTGGTTGTCTAACGGGTAGGTCAAAATCATGCTCTGTCCATTGAAATTGAAATGCTCGTCGGCATTCAATTGCACGGAATCTGGACCGGCAGACCAGACCTGCAGATCTGCATAGAGCCACAGTTGGCCCTCGAGATCGGGATCGGGGCTGTGAATGCCCAATAGTTCCATAGGATCGCCCGCGACGATCATATTGGAAAGAATCAAGTGAACTTCGATATCCTGATCGATACCGCCGTCCTCGATTTGGACTTCCGTACCCGAAATACCGTCCATATAGACTTGGAAGCTGTTCCCAAGATCATAATCGGCAAGGTTGTAATCGGGTATGGTAAATACGTCTCCCTCAGCGACCTGCTCACCTTCCTGCGTTATTTGAATTACAGGACCAGGCCCCTGATTAGGCACATACGTACCGAAAAAAAGGTAGTAAGTGATCGTATTCGCCATTGCCGGGCTGAACGCCAGAAGCAGCAATAACGAACAGAAAATTGTAACAATCACGGAACGCGACATTTGGCTCACCTATATTAAGTTCTAGAACCTTCAATGAAATGCACTAAAATCCTTGCGAAGTTAACATGGGACAATCTAAGAATCTTGACATGAATTCTAATATCCGTTTATCGCGGGGGGAACTGTGGAAGATCGTCTGAGTTGAAGAATCCCGCTTACGGATTACAAGCAGTGAAATATAAGAAAACAGCTTAAAGAAATCAACCTAAGACAGGTTTTTCACAAACACTCTGAAAGAGTGTAATAGCGTATTTTTTTTTAAATTTACCGCTAAAGGCAAAGCGCTTGACGCCGATCGATGAAATAGCAGAAATAATCTATAGTTAGCGGCAAAAGAAAAATAAACTGTTTTCAAAACTTCTTTTCCATCTTTGTTAAAACCTAAGATACCAATAAAGGTTTATAAATATTGTGATTTATCTCTCAATTTTCATAGAATTGCACAAAACATACTAAATAAATTCCCACGTCTCATTTTGACCAAATCTAAAAACCGCAAG
>CAZWOY010000012.1:0-24518 GCA_964635255.1 uncultured bacterium | reverse complement strand
TCAATGAACGACTGTTCAGCTTATTACTACAACCGCGGGGTTCTGCAGCCACTTGCCAAAGGGCGTTTCAGACCCCCAAAACGCGAGTTTCGTTCGCGCTAAAAATTCGAAAGCGCTTCTTATGCAAACTAACAAGCTAAGTCCTTAATTTACAATAAGCGCGAGTGATTTTTGCTAAAGTGTTGCTAATGCGGCGCTTAGCTTTTTGGGGGCGTTACCCGCGCATTTTCCAACCGTTATGCCAAAGATAGGGAACATTTAACCGGTTGTAAAGCAAAATCGAATATTTTTATGTTCCGATCTTAATAAATCCATCGGAATTAATGACAGTTTTAATCGTCGAAGGAAAACAGACAGCGAGAAGCTTAAGGCGAAAATATTCTATCCCGCGTCCGGTGAAAGCAATCCGTGAAAATTGCCTTGATTGCTGCGGAAGTAAATATCGAGAAAAAGCCCGGCATTCGAACCGGGCTAAATCCTTAAATCCATGATTTTTATTTAGTACGCCCACAGGGACTCGAACCCCGAACCTAATGATTAAGAGTCACTTGCTCTGCCAATTGAGCTATGGGCGCAGATGTTTACAAAACTATAATATATTTAATTTATTCGCTTATGTCAAGAAATCTTTCGGTTCAGGGCTGTGTGTCAACCTCTTTGCGCGCATCGAAGGCTGCGCGGCGGATATCCGTGTTGGACAGCTCTATCCATCGACCGATTCTATCGACCGCCTGGCGTTCCGGTTGATCGATATCGTGAAGGAACGCCAATCGATAAAGCAACTCGAATACCTGAAGCCTGATTTTGTAATCAACCCGCATTTTGATTAAATGGCAGCAATTCTTAAGGTTAACTTCCTCCAGGTCGATCTTATCATAAAAGTCGAACAGTTCTTCTCTTTTCTCAGTAAGCATGTCCGGCAGTACGGTTTCTTCGATAAAGTCATGCACGAACTGCGTTTCTTGTTCACTCATTTTGCCGTCTTTTTGAGATACGGATTTGAACAACGGAAGGATTAGTTCCATCTGTTCCATATCATAAATCTTCCGCTTTTCAGTCTTCTTGATTCCATACTTGGCTAAATTGCTTAACTCGAGCATTGGAGGATTGTCGCTCTGATCAGAGGTCAGTTTTTTATTCATCGTCCGGTCGCGCAGGTAATTATATCCCAGCAGTCGGAAGAGGGGGACTAAGAACTCCCACAGCCGCCACCTGCGGAGTTGTTTTTCTTGGTCTTGCTTTTCCGGGTCTGAGTTTACTTTGTCATCCTTCATGTTTTTAATCCTTATCCTCAATATCATGTTTCTTCATCGCCTCAAACACAGCCTGCCGCATCTCGAACGAGCTGATATCGAGCCAATGTCCTACGTCGATCAGGTCGCGTTTTAAACCGGTATTGATCCCAAGCATGTAAACCAGATCATATAGCGCATAAATATACTGTTTGCGCTGCTTCGGCTTGGAACGGGTTTTGTAAAACCGGACGCTGTGTTGAAGTACGACTTCCCGACCGTCGCAGTCGAGAAAGCGCTGGATATGGCTTTCCTTGTCTTTATCGGAAACATCGGCGCGGAGGTTGTTTTCAAAGAACTCTTCGATAAAGCCGGTCAGCCGTTTTTCCATTTCATCCGATTCTTCGTAGTTATCGCATCTGACCGCAAAGTATTTGAGAATTTCCATGCTATGCCGGATCGTCTCATGATCTCCGGTTCGGTAGGTTAACTCCGGCTTTACGCCTTCGTGGGCGAGTTTATCCAAGGCTTCCTCCGGCGTAGCCTTTGCCAGATCGGGCGACACGGCTTCCCCCATTTTACTCGATCCATCCCGTCTGAACCGAAACAGGGAGCTGATTGCGACCCAGAAATTCCATCTGCGCGACTTCTTGCGAATCCGTTTGCGCTCTTCTCTGGTCATCATTATTTCTTCTCCAATGTTACATGTATTTTCTTCTAAAATATAAAGGAGGCTGGATAAATGCAAATGGTATTTTGATTGTTAGGGGCGAAACAAGGATTGAATAATTGATAGATTTCAGAGAGTTTTCGTTGGATTTATAGTCTCTGTAATTGAAATGAGAGGAAATCTTTAACGTTTTCGTCATTGCATTAGCGGGAAATAAAATGTATATTATAAAGTTTACGGAGAGGTGGCCGAGTGGCTGAAGGCTCACGCCTGCTAAGCGTGTGTGGGGTTTATAGCTTCACCGAGGGTTCGAATCCCTCCCTCTCCGCTGAAAACCCGCGATCCCTTGACAATAATGGTTGCGGGTTTTATATTATTATCAGATTTGCCAAATATTTGCCAAAGAAGGATGCAAAATAGTGAAAAAACCTGAAATGCCCAATGTGCGCTCGCGCAGAAACCCAAAAGGCAAAGTCGTTTATTTTATCGACTACTGGAATCCTTGGGAAAACAAACGCATTCGGAAAACAATCGGAACCCGAAAAACTGATGCGCAGAGGCGCGCAAGTCAAGTTTACGATGACATGCGAAATAAATGGCTTGGCGAGGATGAAATTGCTCCAGTCGAAATAGGCATTGCGGATTTAGTAAACAAGTTTATTTCATCGAAAGAAGGAAAAAGAAAGGATCGGACAGTCATAAGATACCGTATTCATGCCAGCCATTTGATACGGTTCTTTGAAAATAAGATGCCTGCGGTTAAAAATGTTCAACAAGTGAAAAGAACGCATATTGAAGCGCACCTACATGAACTGTTCAATGCCGGTCAAAAACCTAAAACGCTAAATGCGCAGCTCCGTTTCATCCAGAGCTTATTTATTTTCGGGAAATCGCAGAATTACTGTCGGGAAAATCCGGCTGAGAAAATTGAAAGATATGCTGATAATGCTACAGCGCAGGCGGTAAAGTTCTGGACAAAAGATGAGATGACTGAAATATTAGAAAACGTTAAGGGATACTATCGTGATGCGTATGAATTTATATATCATACCGGGTTGCGTAAAGAAGAACTGATTTATTTAACCTGGGACGATGTTGAACTCGAAAACGGCGCTCCTGTGATAAAGATTCAAGCCAAAGAATACGCTCCGGGTAGGCATTGGACGCCTAAAAGCAAACAACGAAGAATGATTCCTTTAAATAAACGCGCCGTTGAAATTATTCAAAATCAGCAAAAATCTGATACGCATAATTTTGTATTCCGAGCTCCGATGGGCGGTCAAATTCATCCTGATCGTTTTCTTGAAACATTGAAACTTGGGTTGAAGAAAATCGGTCTGGATGGCAATGTACATAAAATACGCCACACCTTCGCCTCCCATTTGGTTATGAAAGGCGTCGGAATTGAAACGATATCCAAATTGCTTGGTCATTCCTCGATTGAAATGACTATGAAGTACGCCCATTTAGCTCCAGACCACTTACATAAGGCGATTGATATGCTTATTGATTAATATTTCGCACTTTTTTTCAAGAATTAATATTTTTTTACCAGTCAAGATTGATTAAATAAATTTGGGAACTAAAAACGGGCTACTGTAGTTAAAATGTTTGGTTGTATCACAATATTATGGATAAATTTATAAAATTAAGCAAATCTATGTAAAAATCTACTTGACAATAAAAAATTCTGAAGTATAATATTAATACAAACCCACCGACAACCGACTTTCCATTAACTAACCAAAGGAACAATTATGATCCGATTCAACACACAACTTGCAGAAATCGTTGCAGACAAAGACTTATGCCATAATATTTACCAGGGATTCATCCTTGGACAGTCTTTTAGACATATCGCAAAGAAATACGATATTACCCCTTACGCTGTAAAGAAGCTTGCGAATTATTGGCAAGAAAAAGAAAACCGCACAACGGAATGTGTGCGGTAGAATGAAAAAGCAAAAATTATTAAACCAAACCTATCTTATGAATTATAACCCAAATCAAACACAAATTCAAGATCAAATCAATGAAATAGAACGTTCATTGAAACTTATTATCGATAAAGGTCAAATAACAGAAATTCGGGCGATTGGAAAGGGTAAAGATCGCTATACTGAATCAGGCTATTTCGATGACATAAGAAAAATGGCTGTAAAAGCGATAAGTATAACCGAATATGCTAACGGCGTCTATTTTATACCAAATCCGATCAATCCCGACCTATTGTCGAGACGCGTTAATCAGACACAGAAGTATCCAGAAAATACCACAATCGATAATGACATTATCCATCGGAACTGGTTGCTTATCGACTGTGATCCAGAGCGTCCGACAGAAATTTCAAGCACCGAAGCAGAACATCAAGTTTCACTGAACAAAGCGCGGGAGATTCGAGAAATGTTAAGTACTAAAGGTTGGGGTGATCCGGTTATAGCCAGTTCGGGCAATGGCGCACACCTTATGTATCGTATCGATTTGCCTGTGGATGATAATGGATTAGTTAAGAATGTTCTGAATGCATTATCGCTTCTTTTTTCAGACAGCCAAATAAAGGTCGATACATCGGTGAATAATCCCGCTCGTATATGGAAGCTGTATGGAACCTGGGCAAGAAAAGGCGATGATACCACAGAACGTCCGCATAGAAAAGCGCAGATTCTGTGGGATGAGACGCCAGAAGAACTAACTACGGTATTAAAATCGCAACTTGAAGATATTGCAAGATTGATACCTGAAAAACCGGTCAAATCGATGAAAATGAAGTCCGTGCAGAATGGATTTGACTTGGAAGCCTGGATTTCCAAACATAATCTTGACGTCGAAGGTCCTTATGAATGGAATGACGGTCAGAAATGGATTCTAAATACCTGCCCATGGAATTCCGACCATACAAATAAAAGCGCTTTCATTCTGCAGTTTCCTAATGGCGCGATTTCAGCGGGGTGCCATCACGATGGATGCAGAAAACATAATTGGCAATCATTGCGCAGTCTTTATGAGCCGGATTACGAACCAAATAAGAGAAACTTCGCCCTTACCGATTATGGCAATGCTGAAAGGTTAGTCGCAAAATTCGGGGAAAACATTCGCTATTGCACGCAACAGAAAACCTGGTATATCTGGAATGGAAAACACTGGACTGAAGACGATACCGGTGAATTGTTCCGATTGGCGAAGCGTACCGTCCGGTCAATTTATGATGAAGCTAAAAGCGCTAAAGACGATGATAAGCGTCGGGAAATAGCCCAATGGGCAATCAATTCGGAGAACGAAAAGCGTATTAAAGCTATGATCGAATTAGCGCAGTCCGAAGAAGGAATACCGATAAGGAAAAATGAAATGGATTCTGATCATTATCTTCTGAACTGTCAGAATGGCGCATTGGATCTGAAAACGGGTAAACTTCTTCTCTTCAACCGGGACTGCTACATAACGAAAATTATTCCGATTGCATGGAAAGGAATCGATTACAGCAATGACTTGTGGAATAATGTATTGAACGATTGGACAGGCGGTGATGATAAAATGCTAAATTTTCTTCAATGCGCTGTAGGTTATTCGATAACGGGCGATACGCGTGAAGAAGTTCTGTTTTTCATTCACGGCCCAACTTCAACCGGTAAATCGACGTTTATTGAATCGATAAAGAATACCCTTGGCGAATATACCAAAACCGCCGACTTTGAAGCTTTTCTGAAAAGGACGGCTTCGGGCGGAGCAAGAAATGATATCGCCAGATTGGCAGGATCAAGAATCGTTATTAGTATCGAAGTCGATAAAGGCAAGAAACTTGCGGAAAGTCTCATAAAATCCATTACCGGCAATGATACGATAACCTGTCGTTACTTGTATAAGGAAGCGTTTGAATTTAAACCCACCTTCGCATTGTGGCTTGTAGCCAACGATTCGCCAGACGTCGATCCAGATGATGAAGCGATGTGGCGCCGGATACTTCGCGTGCCTTTAGATAAATCGATTCCAAAGGAAAAAAGGAACAAGAATCTGAAGTATGAACTGGCGGAACCGGAAGTTTGCTCTGCAATCCTGACCTGGGCGGTCAACGGATGTTTGAAATGGCAGTCCGAAGGAATAAAAATACCCGCAAGCGTGCAGGAAAGCACAGAAGACTACCGGAAAGAAGTGGATCCATTTATGGCGTTCTTCGATGAAGCCTGTGTAGTCAAAGCAGAAGCCTGGGAAAGTACTAATATGCTGTACAATGCCTATCAACTGTGGGCTGATAACAATGGTGAAACGAAGCTGATAAATAACAAACCACTTACTCACAGGCTTCGTAAAATCGGATGCCGGCCTAAAACCAGACGGAGTGGCGGATCAACAACACGTGGCTGGCTTGGTATGAAAGTTCTGCAAGAATACCAGTGTCCAAGAATCCACTAAAAAATGTTACGCTTGTTACGGTTGTTACGGTAGTTATACAAAGTCCCTTCACGATGCAGATTCAAGGCAAAGTTACTAAAAGTAGCGTAACAACCGAAACACCGTAACAATTCAATGCCCGTAGTGGTTTAAGCCGTTACGGCTGTTACGTTATACCGTAACGGGAAGTGCGGATATTTTAGTGCGTTAAAATCATACACCTTTTCAATATTAGGATAACCCAAATGAACACAACCAAAATCAAACCAAGCTATAGTAAAAAACATAACTTAAAAATCCTTGGTTTCCGAAAAATAAAACCCCCACCTCCGGAAAATAACAATCCGCTGTTGCAACAGCACGATAATATCGGAAAAGAAATGCCGGTTCTAACTTCGGCAGAAGCTATCGGGCTGTATGATACGATAGCTGAAAATTCGTTTATCCGGGGCAGGATGGCGGGTGGGATTTCCTAATAATATGTTGATACCGTTATTTAACCTTTCTTATTCATACCATTTAGCCAAAAAATGATATTAATTCCTAATTATAACTATAAGATACTTGATTCTTAATATTACTCTTAATTCACTGAACGGGTGAAGTCGGAAATTGATAAAATCATTTGTAACTTATAATATATTAATAAGATGCAACTTATTTACTACTTACGCATAAATAAGATAGGTTAAAAAAAGAGAGTTCCGGCAGAAATCTACAGAAACTCCCTGAAAAGTCGTTCTTAACTAAAGCAGCAGTATTACCTCAATAACACCAATTTCCTGATCGCTTTTTGTTCGCCATTATTTTTGATTAACTGACACAAATATAATCCTGAAGCATAATCCTGCCCATTAAGCATCAGCGTGTATTTGCCTGGCGCTTTTTGTCCTTCATAAAGCGTTGCGATCTCACATCCATTCACGTCGAAAAGTTTCACGGAAACAAAGGCTTGTTCATCGAGGCTGTATGTAATCCTTGTTTTTGAATTGAAAGGATTTGGATAAATGGACGAAATCCTAAATTCGTTCGGCAATGGCTGCTCGTTTATTGATATTACAGCTACTCCGTCCTTTTTGTATATAGATTCTCCTTCCGCAAAGACAGGCGTTATTTCTTTTTCGGTTTGACCATCCCAAATTCTGAAAGACAGACGCTCTCCTTCCAGCGCGCCCTCAATTCGGTTTGGAGTTGACCAATCGTCCCCCCAAACAGCTGTTCCCCAAGGACCATTTCCATGCAAACATACACAACCAATACATTCATTATCGACGGAAAAAACGCCTAACTCGGCGTTTATATCGTTAAATGCGGAATTAAGGACCAGAAGGCTCATATTGCTGCCGGTATTTTCCGGAATTTGGTAGTAAACTGGAGCTGTACTTACATTGTCAGATCTCTGGGCGGACATTAAAACTTCCCCAATATTCCAGACGAATTCACCATCGTCATCGACTTTTACTTGATACCCTTTAGTTGGCGTCAAATCGCCCATGTTCGAAAAATCCCATGCCGGTAAATAAAATCCACCCATATCATTCTTTGCTATATTCAATTGTTCGCCTTCAACGAGGTTTGCAAAAGCAGTGCGTGCATCCAGCGGACTCCTTGGGTAGTAAGCTACAATATTCCAACTTTCAACCAGATCAATCGGCGCTTCCTCCTCGACAAAGCTGATTCCGCCCATGATTAATGTGTCAATTACTGCCATCTCGCCATCATTCGGCGCTAAACCTGGCTCTTCATCCTCATCGCTTTCCCTCATTTTTACCCAGTATCCTTCATTTGTCATCCATCGGGTGATATTATTAAATCCCCATTCAGGCAAGTAAAATCTACCCCAGTTATCCTTGGTTATCAGCAGATTTTCTCTTCCGACAACTCTATCCCAGATTTCCACTACAGAAGTATCGATGAGATCAATAACCTGAGTCGAAATCATCTGCCAGTTTAGGTTTAATTGTATCTGCTGACCGTTAAATCCAATCAGTGAAACGACTGAATGACCGTTTGCTTCGAATTCTTCAACTCCATCGAGGAAATCGACATTCGAATAAAACAGCGAATCGAGCGAAAAGTCCCAGATTTCGAACCGCATCTCTTCGCCTTCTCTGAACCCGTCTATTTCATCAGTGTCAGGATCGTCCGACCGAGCGGAAATGCCGATCCGTCTTTCTCCTCCCAGACGCCAAATATTGACCCCGCCACCGACGCAAATTCCGTCAGGCGTGTAAACGCCTATCTCATCGCCTATCTCTAAAGGAACTTCGATTATCTCGGCAGATTGTATTAAAATGGAATGATCCTGCATGTCATTGATAATTGGCTGGAAATAGACAGTTGGAATTAGAACGTCGTGGCAGGCGTCGATTTGTGCATCGGTTTCGCCATCATATCGAAAAATGCGCGGTTCGTCTTCGTTAAGGATTACAAACCGCGCCAGATACTGCTGACCATGTTCCGAATTCTGAATCCTGAAATGAATTGATTCATCGGGCGTGAATCCTTCAATTTCATCTGTTTCCGGGTTATCGCCGACCGCAACTATAATGACTCCTTCCGCATTCCATTCGACCGCCCCAACGCAATTGCTGTCCGGTGTGAATACGCCTATCCAGTCGCCGTTATTTAGCAGTTGCGGTTCGCGCTCGCCGAGATAAATATTCGCTTCCTCGATATTGAACGTATGCCTGAAGCCCGTTTCTTCGGGAGCCTGCCAAGGCGCGCCTTCACACTCCAATATAATCAGCGTAAATGTTTCAATTGCTATTTCATGATAGTTATCTTCTGCAATAACTCTTATCTCTACACCATTATGATTGAAATAATCTTCTTCCGGCTCGACGGTTAATATGTTATCTTCATCGATTTCCAATTGAATTTCATCTGGGATTTCACCGGTAGAAAATGTCAATTCATCTCCTCCCGCGATATCTACGTCGTGAAAGATTTCTTCCAAATCCGCGATAACTACGCGCCCCGGATTAAATTCAAGTTCCAGATCTTCGATTGGATTGATTACTTCGGGCGCGTCGTTGACTGGAATTATCGTAAGAATAAATCGATCCGAAACGGTTGCGTCTCTTTGAGGATTGTCCGATTGGGCATTTGGGTCAAAATTCGTTCTATTATTATTGTTATGCCGAAGAGTTACGCCGTCTTTAGAATCACTAAGCTGAAGATTTGTTTGATTGTCGAAATTAGATTCCGCACGACGGACTCTTCTTGAAATACCCACGTCTCTGTTTTCGCCGGCATTGTCATCAGCAGTTATTGTGATTTCAATGCCATTCGCTAAATTGAAGTTTTCCGCGGGGTTGAAAAACAATACATTCTCATCGCTGATGGTTAAATTCAATTCATCAGGTGTTTCCGAAATATCGAAGTTCAGGCTGCCGTCGTCTTCGACGTCGAAGAAAACTTCATCCAAACCAACGATCTCTGTATAACCGCAATCCTCATCGACTTCTATATCTTCGATCGGGTTGACGACTTCCGGGGAGTCATTGACCGGGTAGATCGTAAGAATAAAGGTTTCACTGGTGAATAAATCACGTGCGGGTAGTTGTACGAACTTATTCAACGATGCCGAACCGGATTTATCCCGCCGGTTAATCGCCCGTCTGATGTTACGCTGGTTATAGTTGAAGCTTAGGTTCGCCGCAGTATTATCGCCCTCGAATTCTCTGATTCGCAGCGGACCGAAGTCTTCATTATCTCGGTGTTCATCGAATCCATCATCCGCGGTCACCGTAATTTCCATTCCATCAGGCAGATTAAAGTTTTCATCCGGTTCAATAAACAGGACATGCCCGTCAGCCAGATCCATATTGACTTCATCCGGCGCCCCTTCAACAAAGAAGGTCAGTTCATCCTCATCCGGATCGCGGAATACTTCGCCCAGGTCGGCAATGACGTACCGGCCGCAGTCTTCATCGACCGTGACGTCTTCGATCTCGGCAATAACCTCCGGCGGGCGGTTGGGTTGGTAGCCGGCGCCGTGGAGAGGAACTTCAACGATCTCGTTGTCGGGATCGTTGGAGTGGATAGTGAGAGTATCTTCGTACTCGTTTTCTTCTTCAGGGGCAAAAGTAACTGTCAGATCATGGCTTTCATCCGGTTCAAGAGCAAATTCCGCTTCGAAATCAACGGCGAACGGCTCGTCGGCAGTTACATTTGAAATAATTAAATCCTCATTTCCAATGTTTATAATCCGCAGATTCAGTTCCCGGGTTGTGTTGATGGGAACTCGATCAAAATTCAACTCATCCGGTTCAAGAGTAATCTCCATATTAATTGATTGATGATAATATACAGCTCCTATATCAGCCGGCGATCCATCAGGATCCTCAGGCGAATCAGGATGTCCGGCGTCGATGCAGGGGGATCGGGTCTCGTCATCTTCAGGATAGTTCGCCCATGTGATCGAATAGTCGCCGTTCTCAGCATCGGCAAACAACGGATCGGCATTCAAGTTGCCTTCACCCCAGGCGACTTCGCCGTTGCGGTTGTCGGTGATGGCTTCGCGACCGCCTTCGATGTCGGTGTAGGATATTTCGAGGTAGTTCGGATTGTCGCGCCAGTTGAAATAGACCTCTGCCGGGCTGTTTTGCCAGAAAATCGAATTCAGGATCACCGCGCGGGACTCGTCGTTGAGGAATAGTGCGCCGCTGACGCGTTCAGCCGTATTATGGCAGAGAGTGACGTTAGTCAGTGTGATCTCAGCGCTTTCATCACAGGCGATGCCGGCGTGGGAGTCTGCCGTGTTGCCGGCGATGACCGATTTCGTCAAAACCGGCTGTGCTGGTCCGCAGCAAAATATTCCACCGCCGTTGTCGGCTGAATTATTAGTGATAAAGACATTTTCCATTTCCGGCGCATACGCTTCATCGGACGCTCCCATATAGACGCCGCCGCCGTCGCCCCAGGCTTCGTTGAAAGTAATTGTTACACCAGCAAGAGTCGGATTGCTCTGACCGATGTACAATCCGGCGCCGTTGCCTTCAACTGTGCTCTCACTAACTGTTACATCGATTAATACCGCGTTACTCTGAATAATTAAAATACCACCGCCGTTTTCATCGGAAGAATTGCCGGAAACGACAACCTCGCTCAGTTCAGCATCACTTTCATTTAGAATGACGCCGCCGCCGTTATCGCCCGCGCCGTTGCCCGATACGGTGACATTGCTAAGGACGGCATGGCTGCCGTTAAGAACCATGCCGCCGCCTTGAGCTTCAGTGGAATTGTTGGAAACCGTGACATTTGTCAATGAAGCCGGGCTGTTGATGAGGATGATTCCTCCGCCGTCTTCCTCACCGGAAGTGTTTTCCGTAATTTCAACTGAACTTAAGACAGCTTCGCTCTGGTTCAGCGCCATTCCACCGCCTTGATTGCCCTGAACAGCGACATCTGATATAGTTGGGCTGCATTCAGCCGCATAAATCCCGCGGTTGCTATTGCAGCTTATGGTGCAGTTATTCATCGAAGCGTCCGAACCGTTGAGCGAGACGCCATAGCCCTGATTCTCAGTGATGACTAGATGCAACAAGGTTGGCGTTGAATTCAAACACCGGATCCCGGCGCCCTCATTCGATGAACCATTGCGGATCGTAAAACCGGTTAACACAGCTTGATCAGTTTCTTCATTAGCAAAGGTTGCGACGCTGCCATTGCCGCCGCCGTCGATGATAGTGTTAGCAATGTACTGTTCATCCTGCGAAGTCATAAACAAGCTGCCAACCGTGATCTGTTTGCCGCTGAAGTCGATGTTTTCGTTGTAAGTTCCCGGTCTGACCAAAACGGTATTGCCATTTTCCGCCGCATCGATGGCTTCCTGTATGGTTTCGTAATCAAATGGAACGATGAGAAAATCGGCGAATTCGGGATTGCGTCCGAAGCCGGCTAAGGGAATCTCAATCTGTGAGTTGAGCAGGTCATCGCTTTGGATAACCAACAGGGCATTTTTCGCGCCTTCGGATGTGGGAGCAAACGTAACCTCAATCCGCTGGTCATCATCGGGATCGATATCAAAGACGCCTCCACCGCGGCTGATCTCGAACATTGCTGCATCAGCGCCTGTGATGAACATGTTGATAATATTTACAACCGCGCTGCCTTCGTTGAGGATATTCAAGCGAATGTCTTCTTCCTCACCCATAAAAACCTGCCCGAAATCAAGCGCTTCTTCATCGGTCGCAAGCCCGGCAACTATTTCTCCGACAACTTCCCGGCATTCATAAACGCCGAATCCGATCTCATTGGCAGCAAAGGCGGTGTGCCCTGAAAGATCTGCTGACAGAACATTTCCATCATTGCGGTAATGACCGGCTTCCACAGGCTCAGTCGGATCGCTGATATCCAGAATGGTTAAACCGGCTTCGTCACAAGCAACAAACAGAAAATCCCCGGCTTTCGTCAGGCCAAGTGCATCCCCCCTTGTTTCGATCACCGCGACTTCAGCCGGGTTCCAAGGTTCGGTGATCTCCATTACCCGGACTCCCGACTGTCTATCAGCGACATAGAGGTAATCCCCGGCAACCGCGACCTGCAGCGCCCAGTCGGGCGTATCGATGCTGCCAATCTCTTCTGGTTCTGCCGGATTGCGCACATCGATAACCCATACACCCTCAGTTCGGTCAGCGATAAAGACAAAATCGGCATAGACAGCCAGACCTTCCGCAAATCCCGGTGAATCGCAGCGACTGACTTCCGTTATTTCGTCCGGATCGCTCACATCAAGTATCAATAAGCCAGTTTCACCATCAGCAACGTAAGCATAATTGGCTGATATTTGAACATGATTTGCCATGCCGGGAGTATCGAACTCACCAGCTAATCCGGGATGTTCCGGATCGGAGACGTCGATAACGCATAGACCGCTGTCACCGTTGGCTATATATACATAATGCCCAATGACTTCGACGGCGCAGGCATTGCCTTCAGTATCCAAAGCGCCGATCTCATTCAGATTATCAAGATCGGCGATGTCGATGATCCTTAGCCCGTCTTCCCCGTCGGCGACGTAGGCGAGGTTGTTCCAGATCTGTATGTCATTGGCGGTTCCGGGAGTCTCAAACGCTGCGATCAGCTCGCGCGGAAGGCCTTCACCTTGTAAAGTGACCGACAGTTCCTCTTCATCGGGATCATTCGATCTAATTGTAAGTGTTCCCTCATGCAATCCCGCTTCTTCCGGTGTAAACCTAACGGTTATTTCCGAAGTATCACCCGGTTCGATGGTTAATTCAGCCTGGAAATCGCTGGTAAAAGGCGGCTGGCAGTTCATTGCGGAAATAATCAGATTGCCTACGCCGCTATTAGAGATCGTCAACGTTCGCTCAATCGAATGATTCAAACGAACCATGCCAAAATCAAACTCATCCGGTTCAACCGCAATATCGGGAACACCCTGAAAATCGGATTCATAAGCCCCCATATCCGGCGCTTCATGGTTGTAGTCTTCTTCGGGGATGTTGACGAGCGTGTCGCCTTCGACAACGATCAGTGCGGCGCCGGCATCGATGCAGGGCGACATCTCGGTTAGGCGCAGGTCGCCGTTTTCGGGATCGGCGAAGAGCGGGTCGGCGTCGATGTTGCCGTCGCCCCAGGTGATGTCCCAATGATCAAAATCCTGAATCGCCTCGCGACCATCCTGAACGTTGGAGTATGATACGGTAACTGAACCGCCATCTCTATCGAAGTGCAATTGAGCCTGTTGGTTGTTCCAAATGATCGAGTTTGACAACTCCAAGTTCACTAATTGTCTTAAGACTACGCCATTATTTGTGTTCCCAAAAACTGTGCAATTCGTTAATTGAGGATTTGATTCCTCTTCAGCATAAACTGTAAATCCGCCGTACCCACTGTTATTAGATATTTCGGAATTTGTAAAAACAGGAGCGGAGGCTCGACCGACAAGTACACCACCACCGCTATAATTAGCGTGGTTTTCGGATATTAAGGCCAGATCAAATATTGGCGAACTCCGATCGATACTAATTCCACCACCATATCCATAGTATTGACGATTCGTTTGGTTTCCAACAACCTGTACTTCAGTAAACTCCGGATCTGATTCGAAAAGACTAATTCCGCCGCCAACATTCCTGCAGGTATTCTCTCGAAACTGACAGTTACGCACACTCCCCAGGGATGAATGGAAACTGATTCCTCCCCCATCGGCGCCCTGGTTTTCGATAAAATCCGTATCCTGTACATCCAGACGACTCCCACTCTCTACACCGAGACCACCGCCTCGTACACCATTGCCGAGAGAAGAATTGTCCTGGATGAGGCAATCACGCATCTCAACCTCAGACTCCTCAGCAATGCAAACGCCGCCACCATGGCCCTGAGCGCTGCTGTTCCCGCGGACAATCACATTCTGAACAAGGGGAGTAGATCCATCTGTAATCAAGATTCCACCACCGGAGGAAATTGTGCTGTTATTCTCGACAATCAGGTGATCTAACTGCGGACCGGCTCCCTGGCACAGGATGCCGCCTCCATACTCCGCCTGTCCATTTCGCACTGTCAATCCGACCAGAGCAGCCTCCCGCTCCTCGCCACCGGAGAACAGGACTGGCCGTCGTTCACCACTCCCCTCCAGGATGGTAGCGGAGATGTGCTCCTCATCCTCGTCCAGAAGATACTGCGAACCGACCACGACACTCTTTCCAGAGAAGTCAATCGACTCCTCATAAATCCCGTCTGCAACCACAATCGTATCTCCATCGCTCACAATATCCAAGGCTTCCCGGATGGTCTCCAGCTCATCCGGGACATGGAAAATGCCACGCAGCCGGCTGCTGCCCGTGAGGCGCACCTGGACCTCGCCAAAGCGCGGATCGTTCGATGTGATTGTGCAGAGAGAATTATACACATCCGCCTCTTCCGGAGCGAAAGACACAGCGACCTCCCGGCTCGCGCCCGATTCGACGCTGAACTCACCCTCGAAGTCAAGAGAAAAAGGGCCATCCGCTACGGAAATGTCCGAAACAACCAGATTCCGTTCGCCGCGATTATAAATGGTGATTACATCCTGAGCATCATCACCGGGTTCGACACCTGCGAATTGAAGATAGACCGGATCTAAGTCAATGATCGGCCACGGCTCATGCTCGAAGTAGTAGGCCCCCATATCAGCCCGCGTCTCATCCGGATCGCGCGGTGATTCCGGATCGCCGGCGTCGATGCAGGGTGACATCTCGGTTAGGCGCAGGTCGCCGTTTTCGGGATCGACGAAGAGGGGATCGGCGTCGATCATACCGTCTCCCCAGTTGATTTCATGACCTTCGCGATTAATAAAACCTTCTAATCCACCCTCAATATCTGAATAGGAAACATCTAAACTGCCACCATTTCGATCGAACCAAATCTGAACATTCCCATTTCCCCGAAGGATCGTGTTTGTAACGGTTACCTCGTCTGATCCATTTAAACGAATACCGGCGCCGTTTCCAAATACGGTACAATTATTGAATTCCGCACTTGATTCTGTATCAATCTGAACCGCAAAACCTGGATTGAAACTTAATTCAGAAAAGCGGAAAATCAGGTGCGAATTATTACCAATATACATATTGCGATCGGCATTGTTATCAGTGATTCTAACATCTATTATTTCCAGATCGGAATCCCTGGTTCTGAAATCGGTACCACCCTCTCCATTTCCGAAATTATCACTATAAAAACCTCCATTAATAATTCCAGTCGAATTTTCAAAGTAAAATCCAGATCCTCTCAAACATCGATTTGCGATGATATCCACATCGGAAATATCAACTCGGCTGCCTCCTCTAGTGCACATGCCTCCACCATAACCAGGATAGTTAGCAGTATTTGCTTCGATCAATCCACCTTCAAAGTTTAAATTTGATTCTTCATCAACGAGTAGGCCTCCACCAGATTCTTCAATAGAAGTGTTCTCTGTGACTGTTATATTTCTGAGTAAAGGTTCTGAGCTATCAGTGACGTATATTCCGCCACCACCAATTAAGGCTTGATTACCCTCAATAATTAGATTCAACAGCGTAGGGCTGGCATTCTGAATGAGAATTCCACCACCATTATCACTGCTTCCGTTACGAACGGTCAATCCAACTAAAACTGCATCTCGACCTTCCACGTTCGAAAATGTCACTGGACGAGATTCATTCCCACCATCAATAATAGTCTCGGTAATGTGACCTTCATCCTCATCGAGGATGAAGCGAGAACCGAGAACAATATTCTTACCTGTGAAATCTATCGGTTCCTCATAAATGCCGTCGTCAACGATAATCGTATCACCATCATTGACCATATCAATGGCAATCAGGATAGTTTCAAATTCATCGGGTACGTAATAAATTCCATGCATCCGGCTCACACCAGTAATTGAAACTTGAGTTTCCTGGAATCTGGGATCATTTGAGGTTATTAGACAAGATGCATGAAATACGTCAGTTTCCTCTGGAGCAAAAGTCACGACAATATCGCGTTGTGAACCTGGCACAATGGTAAACTCTCCCTCAAAATCGACGGTGAACGGACCTTCAGTTATTTCAATATTAGATACATCGAGGTTTGCATTACCAATATTTGAAATGGTTATAGATTCTTGTGCTGATTCTCCGGCTTCGACACCTGGAAACTGTAAATTAAGCGGTGAAACTTGAATAATAGGCCAAGGTTCATGGTCAAAGTAATAAGCGCCCATATCAGTTCGTGATTCATCCGGATCGAGATCAGTCTCGGGATCCCCCGCGTCAATGCAAGGGCTGTTTTCTGTCAATTGAAGTTCGTCGTTTTCCGGATCGACGAAGAGAGGATCAAGGTCCATCATTCCCTCTCCCCATTCAATTTCGCGTCCTTCACGATTTACAATTAAATCTAATCCTCCTTGTAAGTTAGAGTAAGACAGATTAGCACTGCCACCATTCCAATCGAACCGAATCTGAGCATTTCCATTTTCACGAAGGATAGTGTTTGTGATGGTCGCTTCGGTAGCACCATGTTGGTTGTTCAACAAAATTCCATAGCTGCCATTTCCAAATATTGTACAATTAGTGAACTCCACACTTGATCCCGCAGATAACTCAGCTCCATACCCAGAATTAAAACTTATCTCTGAAAAACGGAAAATGGGATGGGAATCATTGGCAATCCCAACAGTAGCAAATGAGTTCCAAGCAGAGTTATGCGAGATAGTTGCTCCCGATATTATTGGACTGCTACGAACCATAAGAATACCGGTTCCACCATAATCAGCTTGGTTTTCAATAATTTCAACATCTGTTATTTCAGCGTCTGAGTCTTCCAGATATATTCCTCCACCGGAACCATTAATAGTGTTTTCTCTATAAGTACCGCCAGTAACAGAACCACTCGATTGCATGATTGTCAATCCTGCTCCCGCCTTGCCGCGATTTCCAATAAAATTAACATTTGATATATTTATTTGACTATTATCTCTGATGCAAATCCCTCCTCCATAACCATGCGGATTATAGTGCTCTGCAATATTTGATTCAATTGTTCCATTTTCGAAATCTAAAATTGATTCCTCATCAACCAGTATACCTCCACCGGATCCTTGTACAACTCTGCTTCCAGAAACCGCTATATTTCGCAGGAGCGGTTCTGAACCAGCAGTGATATGAATTCCACCACCACCGAACGTAGCATTATTATCCTCCACAATCAGATTCAATAGCGTTGGACTGGCATTTTGACACAGAATACCAGCTCCATTTTCAGCTCTTCCATTTCGAATGGTCAATCCAATCAATGCTGCGTCGCGACTTTCCCCCCCAGAAAAGATAACCGGACGACCATTTCCTTCACCATCAATAATGGTTTCGGCAATATGCTCTTCATTCTCGTCGAGGATGAAATTAGAACCAAGAATAATATCCTTGCTGCCAAAATCTATCATTTCGTGATAAACGCCATCCGCAACGATAATAGTATCACCATCACTGACATAATCAATTGAACCCTGGATGGTAGCAAACTCGTCCGGAACATTGAATATTCCATGATCGCGACTCACGCCGGTGATGGGGATTGTAATTTCCCCTAACCGCGGATCATTGGATGTAATTCTGCATTCAGTCCTTACAACCAATTCTGCCTCCGGATTGAAGGTTACGATAACATTACGGCTTGCATTTGGTTCGAGTGAAAACTCACCATCGAAATCGACATTGAAGTTTTCATCCGAAACAATAATTTCCGAAACTATCAGATCCACCTGCCCGCGATTGGAAATGACTAAAGTATCCTGCCCGGATTCACCGGGATTGACGCCGGAAAACGTCATCTCTTCCGGCGAAATATGGATAACAGGCCAGGGATCGTGCTCAAAATAATAAGCTCCCATATCTGCCGGTGTCTCATCCGGATCCTGAGGTGATTCGGGATCCCCGGCGTCGATGCACAGCGAATGTTCCTGCAGGTGATAATCATCGTTTTCAGCATCGACAAACAACGGATCGACATCTAATATGCCGCCAAGATCATTTACCGTGCCATTTTCGCGGTTTTGGATTCGCTCAACGCTGCCCTGCAGATCAGAATAACCAATATTTAAAACGCCGTCATTGCCATTGAATTGAACCTCCGCATCCCCATTATCCCAGACAATGGTATTCAGCAGGTTCGCTTGAGAATCATCGTAAATGATGATTCCATTGGTCTGATTTTTTGACATAGTGCAATTCAGAAGAGTGAGTTCGGAGCTGTGTTCAATCGTTGCCGCGCCATTCACGTTGCACGCGGTGATTTCCGAATACTCAAGCTCCACGCTCGAACCGGATGTTATCCGAAGGCATGACTTGCCGTGGGTTGCTGTGTTGTGAGTAATTTTAGCGCGTGTAAACGATACACTACTAGCGCCGAAAGCAATAACGCCGCCGCCGCGGTTATTATCATGAACATATAGGTCTGTAAAATCAATTTCAGCATTTTGGCAGATAATGGCACTACCGCCGCCTTCACCGCACCCGTTGCCCTGAATCTCACCACCGGTCACTGATCCGCTCGCATCACAAAAACAATACCCACCGCCGACATCGGCGGAATTTCCAGAGAGGTCGACATTAACAGCATTAAGGGAGCTGCCTTCGCAGATGGAGATCCCTCCACCCCAGCCACGACCGCCTCGGTTGTTTGTGACCTGGCAGTTTTCCATCTCGATGGTGGATTCACCCAGGGCGCTTAGGCCGCCACCGCCGGCGTATCCATTTGGGTTAGCGCTGTTCTCAGAGACGATCACCTCCTCCAATAGGGATTCCGATCCACCTAAAAACACAAGTCCGCCTCCCCATAAAACGGCCTGGTTGGAACTGACGATCAGGTTCCGTAACACCGGACTCGCACCTTCGCAGTATATCCCGCCGCCATTTTGATTTGCACCGTTGCGGATGGTGAATCCATTGAGGATCGCGTCGCGGGATTCGCCACTGGCAAAAGTTACGACACTGCCCTCGCCGTTGCCGTCGATTATGACTTCGCCCGGATTATCCGGATCGCCTAAAAGAACAATATCTTTGCCGGAAAAGTCAATGTTTTCGACGTACTCACCATGCGCGACCAGCACCGTATCGGCATTCTCAGCCGCGTCGATGGCTGCTTGGATAGTTTCGTAGTCATCGGGGACATTATAAATATGCGCCTCAGGTTCCTCCTGATGAAAATAAAAAGCGCCCATATCCGCGCGTGTTTCATCCGGGTCTTGATCGGCTTCGGGATCACCCGCGTCGATGCAGGGTGAGTTTTCGGTCAGATGCAGATCCTCATTTTCGGGATCGGCGAATTGCGGATCGGCGTCGATTATTCCTCCTCCCCAATCCCAATCGTTATTCTCCCGGTTGGGAATGTTCTGGCCGCCTTCAATATCGGTATAAGCTATGGTGAGAATATTGCGAGGATTCTCATTAAAGGCGAAGGCTTGCGGTTCGTTGCCCCAGAGTATGGAGTTGTTAATTGTTACATCGGCATTGCTGACAGCATAGATACCGCCGCCCAATCCACCGGCTGTATTTTCAGACACCGTAACATTGTACAGTTCGCCGGTGGCTTCTGCAAATTGCAATCCGCCGCCGTCGCCTTCAGCGGTGTTGAATGCCACAACTGAATAAATGAAAATCGCCGATGGATTGCTGATGCACATGACGCCGCCGCCATACGAAGCTGAATTTCGGGTAATAACCGCATTACTGACCATGAAATTAGAAATATTCGCGTAAATGCCGCCGCCATTTTCAGCAGCTTCGTTATTTGACACTGTGATATTGTTAAACATAGGATCGGATCGATATATATTAATTGCTCCGCCGTTGTTTTCAGTTGCAGTATTTCCATTAAAAACAACGTTCTCAAATTGGCCTTCCGCCATATATAAATGGACGCCGCCGCCAAAACCGGAAGTATTATTGATAAATTCGACGTCTGAAAAGGACGGATTGGATTGTTGAATGGTTAAAGCGCCGCCATTCAATGTCGAACTATTTTCAATGAACCGGCTATTAAGAACCTCTGCATTGCCGTTGCAAAACATCCCGCCGCCAACGCGACCTCTGTTAGCAGTAATGATAACATTGCTAATTGCTGGAGCAGAACCGGAAATACAAATACCGCCGCCGGTATCGCTGTTCCCATTCCGAATGGTGAACCCCGAAATGACCGCCGCCGCAGTTTCGCCGTTAGCAATTGTAACTACTGAGCCATCGCCATTTCCATCGATCATAACCTCTTCCGGCGCATCCGGATCCCCGATCAAAACAATGTCCTTTCCCGAAAAATCAATATTCTCGATGTACTCACCAGCAGCAACCAAAACTGAATCACCATCCTCTGCTGAATTAATAGCAGATTGAATTGTTTCGTGATCATCCGGGACATTTATAACAGCGGCATGTGAAACAAAGGTTGTTAGAGCAAAGAAAAACAAAACCGGCGCTATTTCCTTTATGCAGTACATAAAGCAATCCTTTACGCAAAATGTTTTTTTTAAGATACCTGAATATAAGCATTCAGGATTATTTTGAGTTGATGCAGGTCACAGAAAATAACTCTTAAGTAAAAATATAGTAAAACTTTCAGTTAAAAACAATAATATGTATTTAGATTCATGATGGAATTAATTCGCACTATGTCAATAAATTGCGAATATTATCCTCTTCCCATTTCATTGCGCTCTCCAAAGCCAATTCAAGTCCTTTTAGTAAAACCGGTTTTGCTTTCTGGGGTAAATTATTTTTAATATACCACGCGCCGATGACTCGATATGATTCTATTAATTCAGGATAGCTGCCTAATTTTTCAAGTCCTTCCATGGCGTCCAGAACCTTTGTTTCAAGGTCGTCTTTATATTCATTTTGCGATGCGCTGAGCGTATGATATATTATCGCCCGGTTCATAATACTGACTGGAATTTTCTCTTGATCCAGCAATTGGGCTAAATCGCTCATCGCCTTTTGGTATTCTTTCAATAAATACAATACTCGCCCCCTGAATAAATACTGGTATATTCTGTATTGGCTCTTGGGAACCTTGTTGAAAATTCTTTGCGCCTCATTGTACAAATTCAACGCTTCTTGTGGTTTGTTCGTAAATTCGCTTATTTCGCCGATGTTTAACAGAACGGAACCGAGCATCGCGTAATCGCCATATTCGGAAACCAATTCGCGAGCCTCGTTATAAGTTTCTGAAGCCTGCTGAAAATCGCCGATATCGCAATAAGTCGCAGCAAGGTTTATTAAAGTTTTGCTTAGGTGGACTTTGTTTTCTAACTGTTTGTAGATTTCAACGGCATGCAGGAACATACTTATTGCATCGTTGTTCTTTCCCAATCTGTTGAGTATTTTGGCTTTTTGACTAAGCATTATCGCTTCGGACAACTGGTCGCCTATTTCATGGGATATCGCTAATCCTTCATCGATCTTGCTTGTCGCTTCCTCGAATTTGCCTAATGTGGCGTAAGTCGTTCCGATGCTTCCCAATAGATTAGCGGTGTACTTGCGATCTCCCAATTCCTTCAAAGTTAAATAGCATTTTTCAAACAGATCTAACGCTTTTTCCGTTTTGCCGATGTTGCGATATATAACTCCCAATTGGTATAAAATGCCTGTCTGTAAAAATCTATTCTCATTTAACGAAGCAAGAGCCAACGCTTCTTTGTACATTCCTATGGACTCGTCGAATTTCCCTTTTAAAAATAAAATGAATGCGATTCTGTTTAACATTTCGGCGTGTTCCAATCTATTGTGAAGTTCATGGCAATATTCGATCGCTTCTTCAAGAATAACACGCGCGCTATCGAGCTGTCCTTTTTTTATAAACATTTCTGCAAGTATTTTACGCGCTCGAGTGGATTCAGATCTTATTTTCATCGCTTGGTTGCAGCGCTCAAATACTTTTTCATTATCGCCCGCTTTTAAATAAATTTCTGCGTAGGTTTCATGAATATCGGTAATATTAGTCGATAAATTCGAAGCCTTATCCGCATGTGAAAGCGCTTTTTCCAACCATTTTCTATCGCTTCTCCATCTTCCATAAACGGACGAATATGCTTTGGCTAAAGCTATATGCGCTAACGGAAATGTATTATCCGCATTAACGGCGTTTTCAAGAACTTCGATAGCCTGTGATTTTTCAGCCCAGGATACAGATGAGGATTCTAAGTAAAGCCCTTTCAGGTATAAGTTGCCTGCAGCGGAATTCTGTGGTTTATTGACGCTTAAATAAGCTTGATGTTCGCCGCTGACTCTAAAGACGATGTGATATACGATTGTATTTATTAATTCCTGCAGAACGTCGAAAATTTTGTCTTCGGAAAGCGTCAAGGATTTCGAGAAGACATCCTCTTTATTAACCGAATTCAATAAGTTAATCTGAAGCCTTAATATCGATCCTAATTTTTGAAATGTTCCATTAATTACATAAGCCGCGCTTGTAACCATTATCACATGATCGATATTATACCCATGTTCTTCCACTGAAAGCAGGTTTTCCAACTGCTGAACATGCAGCGACTTTTCTTTCGCTAGTTCAAAGATAATTGCGCTTGCGAAGCTTTCTCCCAAATACGCATCCTCCGGATTTGGACTGAGTACTTTAAATGGCAGCACTGCGATTTTCGCTTTCTCATGATCTTTTTCAATATTGAAAGAAGAAGGCGGGACGTCTTTTGCTTTTTCTCGAAGTGAAATTTCATCGGTATCTGAAGAATCTGGCGCCGCGTCCTTATCAAGATCTGTCAAGGGCAGGCTTGAAATCTTAAAAATTCTACGCGGTTCATCTATGCCTTTTAGCTGTACAAGTTCAGTTTCAATGACGTCTAAATTAAACGTGCTTTTAATACTGTCATAAACATTCCGAGACATGCAAATACCGCCTGGTTCGGCTAATGGTTCGAGCCGGGCGGCTTCGTTCACGGCAATTCCGAATAAATCAGAGCCTTTTTGAATAACTTCGCCAAAGTGAATGCCTATTCTAATTTGAATCTGCTCTTCTTCCGTTTTATCTTCATTCAGGACGCGAAATGCATTTTGCACGGACATACAGCATTTTACGGCTTGGGTTGCACTGGCGAATTCGATCATAAAACCATCGCCGCGGTCTTTAATAATCCGACCGCCGAATTTGAGCGAGATCTTCCGGAATATTACCTCATGTTCATGGAGCATTTTCATCATGAGGTCTTCATTGGCGTACATTTTTTCGGTAGATTTTTTTATATCCGAAAAAACGACAACTGCGAGCCGTCGTGATTGGTTCATCGAGCGCATCTCTTACATTTGTAGAAAACTGACTTTACAAATAATAAACCTAAACTCACACCTGCCCAAAATAAATTTTCCAAATTCTTTCCAAATATAAATTCTCCGGCAATAAAGTGATATATTTTTAAGAAATGTAAAAAAAACACACCTTACGCCGGAGAAAACAATGGTCACAACCGCGAGTATGTTCAGCCAAATACTGGCGCTATTCGACCGCGTCGAAAAGATCAACCCATGCTTCGCAAACGAACACCGTCCTCGGGAAGTCTATGAGGACGTATTCTATGGCTTGCTGGGAAAATGTCACGCTTTAGTTAAGGCTAAGAAAAGGAAATTCCGCTTTAAAAACAAGCTTTATTCCTTTCTTATTCACGCCCCATGCATGAACTATCTAAAAATGCAAATATAAACCTAAAACGTCAAGTAAAAATAACGAAATCAGGAAATGAGAAGTATCAATTA
>CAZWOY010000011.1:0-24656 GCA_964635255.1 uncultured bacterium | reverse complement strand
TTCCTCATCAAGCGGATTCCGTGAGATGGCGACTATTTTATGCGCATAGTAGTAAGTACATAATTTTTTCATGTTGAAGCATTTAAAAATATCGAACTGCTTATCGCCGATGTTTTTCCCTTGCTTTTCAAAGATCGATTTTATTTCTTTAATTGCAGGGTTGTTTTTCTGGATATTCATGATTCCGGTTCCTTTTTGTACTTTTTGTTAACTAACGGTAAGATAACAATTTAGGAGCCGGAATCAACTTTTTGGATAGGGGAAAAAGGTTGAATTTAAAGGTGCGGAACTTCAGTATTGCGATGTGTAATAAATAATGTACATATTACAAACTCGTTCCCGCGCTCCAGCGTGGGAATACATACTTTCCTAAAAGGTCAATATGCATTGCCACGCCGGAGTATGGTAACAAGTTAAGGCTTATACGCTTCAAGGCGGTTGCACAATATTAAGTGCACATAGAAATAAAGAACCTGGACGTCATGTCAATCGACAGTGTAGAAGATAATACCTTAACAGTTCAGCTAATTGGGGAGCTCTAAAAATGAAGGCCACAATAAAGATTTTCGTATTTCTTACTCTGGCTGGAAGCATTTGCCTCTTAAGCTGCAATCCGGAAGATGACAGTTATCGGATTACAAAAGTAAACGAGTACGGTGAGTATGCATCCTGGGATGAGGCTTACAGCGTTGTTCTGAATGGAAACTACGTCTATGTGGGAACGGGTAAAACCGGTTTGCAGACGATTTCCAATACTCGATACCATTGGGAGGTTGTTCAAACCGACCAGGACTCTGAAGATGCGGATATTCGGCAATTATGCGTTCATGATGGCTGCCTTTACGCCACTAATCCGCCTTCAGGTTTACGGATTTATAATCTCGAGGACCCAAGCTTTCCTGTTGTCGCGGCGGAAGTCGATAGTTTTGTGAAGCCTGAAAATGTATTTGCACTTAATAATTACGTTTATGTTGTTGACAGCTCAGGTTTGTGGATGGTTAATGTATCCGAAATGGACAGAATCTTTATCGAAGGATTCCAATCATTAAATTTACAGTCAAAAGATATTTTTGTTCAGGACAGCGTAGCGTATGTTGTTGGCAATTTTAATTCTATGCTGCGGTTTAATGTATCCAATCCTCGACAGATTACTTCGATCGACAGCCTGCCTCTGGATGGCGGCGGTCTTTGTATGGCAGAGAAGGGAAACCTGCTATATATTGCCAATTGGGCCGGAAAGATACATGTTTTCGATATTAGCGACAAGGGAGACATACAGGCTATCGGAGGCGATGGCAGCTTTTCTGATGGCAGGGATATCGCGGCTTGGGACCAGTTCCTTTTTATGGCGACATACAGCGGCTTAATTGTATACGATGTTTATCGACCTGATTCTCCCACTGAAGTCGGACATTACAACCCCGTAAACTTCACAAGCAGGGCGGTCGCTGTAAACGGAGCCTACGCATTCTTAGCCGGCTACCAAGCCGGGGAAGAAATCGCGTTCCCCGGATCTAAAGTTTATGTTCTTGATTGCCGTGAGATAACTTCCGGAGCCGTCGATAATTCCACAGACTGCAAGTGGGAGTTGAAAATTCTTGGTGAACTGCCCTGAAGTATTTCAACTGTAGATTTTTCTGGTTCGTCGAATCCTGAAAGCATTTTCCTAATCAAAAGATCGATGACGAGGAAAAATTTTATGATATTGCTTTGAAAGTCTATCAGCCGTTGGGATTGAATCCTCGGCGGATTAAGGATTTGTTGGTGCGGATTTTAAATGGTTAATTGGATTATTGTTGAAAAGTCATCAATTGTTCATGACGATTAACTTAAATTTTCTTAACCTGAGATTGTGCAGGAGGATTGAAATTATTAATATAGATTTTACCTTCATTATTGCCTATAACCTTTACCACCGGAGATCGATCTATTAAAATCATAATTGTATGATGAAAAGCTAAAACCGCATCTTGAAAATTCTGATCAATTTCAAGAGATTTAACTCTCAAACCAAGTTCTTCACATTTATCGATTGGAATATGACGATCATGCATTTTTGTATCATCATGACTACTGAAGAAAGAAATAATCCTCTGAGCCTTTTGTTCCTTATTCTTATCGTTTAAAAACATTCCTGATTCGAGAATTTCCTTTGACACATCGCGCGCCATTTTACATGCATTTTCGCAACTTCCAATAAAAGTAGGTCTATATTTCTCAAGAATTGGGCGCCAAACAAATCCTCGATTTGGATCTTCGGTTACTTCCTTATAAATTTTTTCGATTTCTCTCAGAACTCCATCCGCTGGAACACCATTTAATATAGGATCGAAGGGTCCAAGGCTTGATTGCTTACCCATGATGATTTCTTTTGCTGAAAAGGCTATCATAGTACCTGCAGACATTGCCAAATGAGGAACGATAACGCGGATATTCGTTTCGAACATTTTCCGTAGATAAGTAATAATGGACTCAGTCGCAGATACAACGCCACCCGGTGTATGCAGAATAAGGTCTAATCCTTTGCTATGATCTAATCCATGACAGGCAGTCATAAAACCCGTCATATCAGAATCATGAATAGTAACCAGGTGCGAAGGCGGAGATTTGGAAAGAAATGCCGAATAGTAGTAGATTACATTTCTTTCCGATAATTCGCTAATTTTTTTTACGCGTTCAAATATCGGTTTCGTTACATTGAGCTTTCCTTGAGCATCCTTTATCTGCTCGTCGATCTCATTTACAATTGTGTTCCAATCAGACATCGTCGTCTTCATAAAAAGGACAAGCGTCGATCAACGGCAAATCTTCATCCTTCATTCTGTATTCAGGGAATCCATATTCCTCGTTGTTTGAAAAGAAATCGGAATCAACGTCGCCGTCGGGAACATCATCGGTTTCGAATACTAGTCGATAAGCTATCCGATATTTTTCTTCGGTTGTTTGGTTTCCTGTACTCATCTTTCGCTCCATAATTATCACGAAAACTACCCTTTGTCCGTTAATATATACGGCAATATTCAGAAATGCAATAGTTTTGTACCTGTATTCTGCAAATCTGCAATCTCGATAGCAGAACGCCTCACAAGCTAAAGCTTGAACTCCAGCCAAAGCCGATCGCCGTTCGATTTTACACAAACTTGTTCCCACGCTCCCGCGTGGGAACGAGTTGCGGTTTATTCGCTTCAAGCCGGTTGTACACTATTTAATGCACATAGTAATAATATCTTCGGACAGCCTGCTTCGCAGGCATGACAAAATTAAAGCTTTTCAAGACAAATAATACTATATATAACACAAAAATAAATAAATATCAAAAATCGTGACGTGTAACACAACTATTCTTTTGCTATAATATAAAATTAAATGTAAACACTTCTTTTGGGCTAACTTGAAATTTCATTGGTAATTGGGTATTTTTTTTTGGCTCTCGCACTGCTCCATATCCGATTAGTCTATTTTTTAACATACGGAACGCTTGGCAACCGCGTTCTGGGAGAAAAAGATGATGGTCGCGCACAAAAAACTGTTTCTCGGTTTAATCCTTTCACTGTTTATAGTTACAGCCACGTTTGCACTGGATCATTTCGACTGGCAGGAAACGGGCGTTAGTATGGCAATTACTGTCCGATCCGCCTCTATTGCCGGAGAAGATCTCAATCCCGGCGATGAAATCGGCGCTTTCACGACTCAAGACGTCTGCGCCGGAGGCATAGCGGTCGAAAATGGCGGGTTTAATTTTAACAGGCTGACTTTCGACGCCTGGGGCGTCAATAACGAAAACGTTCGCGGATTTAGAGACGGCGAAGACCTTGCCTTTAGGTTCTGGGATCGAAGAGCTGAACGCGAATATGAAACCGTTATCGAAGTGCAGGGCGGCGATGAGCCGGTTTTTGTTCCCCAGGATAGAATCACTCTGAACCTCACGGCTATTGTCGAGCAGGAAGCTCCGATGATCCGGATTCCGGTTCGCGAACACGATTTCGGCGAAGTTGAAGTAGGACAGAGTTCGACCTGGGAACTGCAAATTGTCAATGACGGCGCCGGCGATCTGCAAATATCGGAAGTTCGCCTCGACGGCGATTTTTTCCGGGCGGATTTCGACAATGCGCTTATTATCGGTCCTGAACAACATCAGGAGATAACGATTGCCTATACTCCCGAGGAAGCGGGCGAGCATCAGGCGAGACTGACTTTGGTTGCCAACGATCCTGACAATCGCGAATCCGTTGTAGAATTGCGCGGTCAAGGGATCGAAGCCTTTCCGGAAATTCAGGTCGTATGGGAAGAGGAATTGGGCTTCGATCGATACATGGATTGGAATAGAGCCTATGAGAATCTGTATCCCGGCGAATCGTATGATATCCGGTTTAGTATTGTCAATGCCGGAACTGGAATTTTAACTGTCGAAGATATTGCGACCGGCAACGAGTATTTTACAACCGATTTCGAGGCGGCGTTCGAACTGGGCGTCGATGAATCGGTTGACTTGAACGCTGCATTTGCGCCTGAGGAAGCCGGAGAGTTCGAATCGACGCTCACAATCGTTTCGGACGATCCCGACAACGGTGAAATTGAAATACCGCTTAGAGCCGTTGTGTTCAATCCCCCGGATATTTCCGTACAGCCGGAAGCGATCGAAGAGCGTTTGGGCGGCGGCGAAAGCTCTATGCATAACGTTACGGTTTTCAATGAAGGCGATTCCCCGCTGTTTTGGGAAGCGAACGTCGAGATAACCGGCGAACCTGAACGGGATGCGAGAATGCGACCGGTTCGACGCGCCGGAAATGCCGGCGCGCCCGTGCGCGACGACGCCGGCGATATAATTCGCCAATTCGACGCCCCGAACGGAGGCGCCGGCGTGTTGACCTCAGGACTTGCCTGGGATGCGGACAATGAATGGATGTGGATAACGGAGTATAATCTTCCTTCCGATGTCGTAGCCGTCGATCCGAACAACGACTTCGAGACGGCTGCGGAATTCCGGCTGGATCACCGGACTTTAGGCGCCGCCTGGTTTAACGGCATTCTCTATATTATCAATTGGCCTAATCATTTTCTTGAACGCTACGATTCTGAGGGCGCCGATCTCGGACGAATCGATCTGGACTTCCAGCCCGCCTCGCTTTCAGTCAGCCGGGAACTGGGCATGCTGTTTGTGATGGAGTTCAGCATGGAGCTCACGATTCATGCTTTTGGATTAAATCAAGACGGCGGGATTGCCAGGCAATTCGGAGTAATAACGGAACATGCCGGCATCCTCGCCGAAATGGACGGCGCGAACCGATACGCCCGGTCGATATGCTGGGTGGACGAACACGACGATGGCCAGCTATGGATGGTCACCCGCCGCAGCGGGGGCGGCACGCAGCTATGGCAGTTCGGTCCCGATGGCGAAGTCGGTCTCGAATTTAGGCAGCGGTTCGATGGATTTACCGGTGGCAACGAGTCGGAATGGAACGGACTCGGTTTTGATGGACGCAATCTATGGCACAGTTCTTACGGATCGGCGGAAGTCCGGATTATGGACGATGGAGTCGATGAGTTAAGATGGATCGAATTCGGTCCGGCGCAGGGAGGGGTCGAACCGAACGGCGAGGATAATATCAATTTGAGATTGAACGCCGACGGATTGGTCGAGGGTGTTTACGAAGCGGAATTGCATATATTATCAAACGATCCCGATGAACAGGTCGTAACCGTGCCGATTTCGCTCAACGTTTCCGGCGAGCCTGAGATCGCCATCGAGTGGCCTCAGGACGCAGGATTCCCTGAAGAAGCCAACTGGAATGGTATTTACGGCGAGTTAACCGCCGGCGAAGAGTATCCGCTGCAGTTTATCATTGGGAATAACGGAAACGGCGAACTGGCGATTGCCGGCGTCCAAACCGATCTTGAGAATTATGACGTTGAGTTCGAGGGCGAATTTGGGATAGAACCGGGAGAGTCGGTTGAAATCGAGGTAGTCTTCACAACCGGCGAACCGGGTGAATATAATTCGATACTAACGGTTGCTTCAAATGATCCTGAAAACGGCGAGCTCGAAATCCCGCTTATCGCTCAGGTATTTGCGCCGCCTGCAATCACTGTCGAGCCCGAATCTATCGAAACCCGCTTAGGAACGGGAGAACGCTCGGAATCGGCTGTATCCATCGGCAATAGGGGGGAAGGGACGCTGAACTGG
Organism: uncultured bacterium; assembly: GCA_964635255.1. GTDB lineage: Bacteria > Electryoneota > AABM5-125-24 > Hatepunaeales > Hatepunaeaceae > CAZWOY01. Next base: position 18,472 of record CAZWOY010000011.1, on the reverse strand, counting down.
GAAGCGGAAATTCAAGTCGCGGGCAATGATAACATCCGGGATTACGCCGGTCGCAGCGTCCGGAGAGCCGGTCGAACGAACCAGGCGCATAGGGACGAACTGCCGGAAGATCCGCCGCTTTCGCGCTATGCTCTATTCCAGGAAATCGATCCCTGGGGCGGCAATATCGAAGAACTTGTATTCAACGATGAAGCAATTGAAGGAATCGAATATGAGCGTTTCGACCGGGAAGATTTCGCGAATGTCGATCTGAGCGAGTTCGACGTGGTTTGGATCTGTCATTCCGAGCATGACGACGGTTTCAACGCGGCTTACAACGAAAATCGCGAACGTTTCGAACAATTCGTCGATAGCGGCGGGGCATATTACGCAAGCACAGGCACGAACCGCTACAACGTCGTTCCGGTTCACCCCGGAGGTTTGCAGTACCGGCGCGGCGGCTCTTCCAACGGCAGAGTCCGGGTTCAAGGGCAGGAAATTGATGCGCAGAATTACAACTATTTAGCGGAATTGATGGACTGGCGCGTTAATACACAGCTTCGAGGCAGTTCGCTGTTTCATGTCCATTATCCGCGCGATGCATTTGAAGAAATAGAAAACAGCCACTGGTGGCAGGAGATCGTTCGCCAGGAGGGTGGAGCCAACCAGCCGGGAACGGCGGTTTACAACTATGGCGACGGTTTCTGCGTAGTGAGCGGTTCGACCGACGGTCACCAGCATCGCCATTGGAATCAACCGCCTAATTGGGGATCATCAGGTCCTGCGCTGCTGCATTATCTGGATTATCTCTCCAACCGCATCGATTGGATTTCGTTAAGTCCGCGCCAAGGCGAGATCGAGCGCGGCTCCCAGATCGAAGCGACTTTAACGCTCAACGCGGAAGGATTGGCGAGCGGAGAATATCGCGCCGATCTGCGCATACTGTCGAACGATCCTGAAAACGACGAAGTCGAACTGCCGGTGCGCCTGACCGTTTCCGGAGCGCCGGATATCGAAGCGGTATGGAGCCGGGACGCCGGCTATCCGGATTTAATGGATTGGAACGGCGTGTACGACGAGATTTTCCCGGGGGAGTCTTATTCGATGGCGGTAATGATCGCCAATGCAGGATCGAGCGATTTGATCGTCGGAGATATTTATTCCGACAATGAGGCTTTCATTGCGGAATTCGACGGCGAATTTAGCATTCGCGTCAGGGAAACTGTTGAAATCGAGTTTGAGTTTAGAGCGGATCAATCCGGCGAGTTCAATGTCATTATGACTATCGAATCGAATGATCCCGATGAACGGGAATATCAAATCAGATTAGCGGCGAATGCCTTTGCACCGCCCGTCATAGTTGTAGAACCGGACAGGATCGCTGTGGAAATGGCTGCGGACGACGCGGTCGAGAGAACTATCAGAGTGGGCAATGACGGAGACGCCTTGCTGGAGTGGACTTCGCGCTATGAAATAACGGGCGAGCCGGATCGGGACCGCGGCGCGCGGCGCGGCGTTCGGCGCGCGGCGGGGAACCTGAACCGGGCGGAACAGACTAACTTCGCCGAAGTGCAGGACGTTCCGGCGTCCAGCAGTCAGATTTGGAACGGCGGTTTTCCGGCAATGCCGGATGGGAATGCGCCCCTGACCAACCGGGACGACCTTCCCGACAATCCGCCCGAATCCAGATTCGCTTTATTTGCGAGTACAAGTCCGTGGGGGTATGATTTGGAGAACATTTTCCGATCGGTCGAAGGGTTGGATTATGTCCGCTTTGAAGAGTGGGACGAGGAGTTTGATCTTAACCAATTCGACGCGATCTGGATTGCCAACTATCAGCCCGATGACTGGAACAGAGCGTACCTGGAACATCTGGCTGAAATCGAAGAATTTGTCGCAGGCGGCGGCATTTATTACATGTGCACCGGTACAAACAATCAGTTCTGGCAAGTAACCCATCCCGGCGGGCTTCAGCCGTTGAACCAAAATCGAACAGCCGCAGGCTACACAACAGCAGAGCCTGAGGATTGCTATCTGTTCGAATTAATGGAGTGGGAAGCCGGTACGAGACTTACAGGCAACTATTTCAATCATGAATCTTATACAGAACGCGATTTTGAAAATATTGAGAATAGCAACGACTATCAGGTTTTAGTCCGAACCCATCCAAATCAAAACGGCGTTCCGATCGTTGCGCGCTACAGCTACGGCGACGGACAGTGCGTCGTTTCAGGAACGACCGACGGCTTCCTGCACCGGTACGCAAATCAATATGTGTGGGGGCGCTCCGGTCCGGCGATGCTCTATTATCTGGATCATCTCGCAACTAAAGCAAGATGGCTGGCTTGGGAGCCCCGCGAGGCTCAGATCGAAGCGAACGGTTCTGTCGATGTAACGGTCGGCATAAACTCACAGGGATTGTCGCACGGCGAATATACCGCTGATTTGCACTTCGAATCCAACGATCCCGAAAATCCGGATGTGGCGGTCGAGATCGTCGTTACGATCGAGGGAATTCCCGAATTAACCCTCCGGTGGCATGAAGACGCCGGCTATCCCGATATGATCGACTGGAATGGGATTTATGAGCAGATGGCTCCCGGCGAACCGTTCGAGATTCCGGTGGAACTGATCAACAGCGGTTCCGCCCTGTTGACCGTCGAGGAAATTGTCGTCCAGAATGACGTATTCGCGACTAATTTTGAAAACGCGATCGAATTAGCCGCCGGCGAATCCGAGGACGTCGATTTCATATTCCAAGCTCCCGAAAATCAGTTGGGCCGGTACGAAGGCGTCTTTACGATCGTTTCGACCGATCCTGAAATGCGCGAGTTGGACGTCCGCGCCTACGCCCAAACCAACGCCAATCAAGTCAATCGCCCGCCGGAGATCATCGCTCGGATCGAAGACGTCAGGATTCGCGAAGACAGCGACAGGATTGTAATCGCCGATCTCGACGACCATTTCAGGGACCCCGAGGGCGGCGAGGTTAACTATCAGCTTTCGGACGCGCCCGAAGAACTGAGGATGGAATTGGATAATGATAACGTTTTATCCATCCATCCCATTGAGAATTTCAATCTGCCCAATGGCGAACGGATAACGGTAAGCGCTGTCGACGAACCGGGAGCGCGATCCCAGCTTCGTTTTACCGTTAGAGTCGATCCTGTAAACGACGCGCCGGTACTCATCGGCGAGATCGAGGATGTGGAAATCGATGAGGATCCGGGACCGACTCAATTAGCCGATTTGAACGAAGTTTTCGAAGACGTCGAAGGCGGCGAGCTGACGTTCCAGATAATCGGAGCTCCGCAGGAACTGCGGATGAGCGTCCACCAGGGACGCATATTGATGACTTATCCCGAACTGCACTACAACCTGCCCGAAGGCGCGGACATTACAATTCGAGCCGCCGATCCTGAGAATGCGTCTGCGGAAACGCAGTTTAATCTGGTGATAAATCCGGTCGATGATCCGCCGCAGGTTTTGCGCAGGATCAATGACGTTCGAGTCGATGAAGATTGCGGACTGCATGAAATCGCCGATCTGGATGATATATTCTTCAACGATGAGGATGAACAGCTTGAATACAGTTTCTATGGCGCGCCCCGTCAGGCGAATATGCAGATCGACGAAGAAAACGTCTTAACCGTCGAACCCGAAGATAATTACTTCATTCCCTGGGTTGCTTTTATCCGGATTAACGCTTCCGACGACCAAAATCGGACCGCTGTTACGACGTTCCGGCTGTTTATCCTACCGGTCAACGATCCGCCGGAAGTCGCCAACCGGATCGAAGACCAATATTTCGGACAGAATCCCGGCGCAGTCGAAATAGCCGATCTGGACGAGGTATTTGTCGATGTGGACGAGGATCGTCTTACATTCATACTGGAAAATGAAAATCAGATCCCGAATGATTTACGGCTGCGAATTCACAACAATTCGCACGTTCTCAGCATAGAACCGGCGGCGGATTTTCTCGCTGTTGACGGCGTTCCGGTCAGCATCCGCGCTCAAGACGGCGACGACGCCTTCGCCCGCGTGCAATTCAGGATTTATATCCGCGCCAATCAACCGCCTGAAGTCATCGGCGAAATAGAAGACTTTACCATGGAGGAAGACGAAGGATTACGGCAGATAGCCGATCTCGACGATATATTCCGCGATCCCGACGGCGATGAATTGCGCTTTGCCTTTTCGGGCGTTCCCGAAGAGGCGGGGATGAACATCGACGGCGATAATATTCTCTCTGTCCGCCCGGCGGACAACTTCTTTACGGATGAAGGAATTAATGTTACTGTCGTAGCTTACGACGGATTCAACCACCGGACTCAGGATAACTTTATTTTAACCGTAACTCCGATCAACGATGCGCCGGCGTTGGTCGGTGAAATACAGGATTTCAGAATCGACGAGAATCCGGGACTGGTCGAAATCGTCGATTTGCGCGAAGTGTTTTACGACGCGGACGGCGAACAACTGGAGTATAGTTTCAATGAAGTTCCCGATGATCTGCGGCTAAGAATTTTAGACGAGTCCATATTAACGATTAATCCTCGCCGGAATTTCAACTCCCCGGACGGAGTATTAGTCCGGGTTACGGCTCAGGACGGCGAAGGGGAGAGCGCCACGGACGAGTTTACCATTGTGATCGATTCGATTAACGACGCGCCGGTCGTCGCACATGAAATCGAAAATGTGAATATCGAAGAGGACGGCGAGCGAGTAGATATCGCGAATCTTACCGAAGTTTTCGTCGATGAAGAAGGCGATGAGCTTGATTTCGGTTTCAGGAATGCCCCGGAAGAAATGAATATGGCGATCGAGGACGGTCGCCTGCTGTATATTCATCCTGAACCGGACTACAATCTGCCCGGCGGCGTCACCGTTTATGCAACCGCCGGCGACGGTGAAAACGAAACGGAGACCTCGTTCAGGATCGTTATTGCGGCGGTAAACGACGCGCCGGAAGTCGTTCGTGAAATCGAAGACTTAACTGTCGATGAAGACGCCGGAGCGGTAAGAATCGCAGACCTCGACGACGTGTTCGAAGATGTGGACGGCGACCGGCTTACGTTCCTGATTGCCGAAGCGCGCGAGGAATTTAACCTGACAATCGACCGTGAAAACGTGTTGATTCTTAATGCGGATGAGAACTATAACCGTGAAAACGGCGCGCGAGTGATAATTACCGCCACCGAATCGTTAGGTCAAATCGGCGACGATGGAGACGGGGGGGGCAATCAAGGCGGCGGCGTCGGTCGCGGCGGAATCGGCAGAGGGCAGAATCAGTTTGCTGAAACGGTCGATGCAAGGTTCACTATCACCATCGATCCGGTTAATGACAATCCGGAATGGATCGATCCGATCGAAAACATCGAAGTCGATGCGGGCGAATTGATCCGCTTTGTTTTAGAGGCGTCGGACGTCGATATTGCGACTAATCGCGACGAACTCAGGCTTGCGATGATAGATGCGGAGGATATCGAAGACCTCGGCGCAGAATTTGAACAAATCGGCGCCACGGCTGGAATGTTTACCTGGGATACGGAAAACGCCGGCGGCGAATATTCGCCCGTCTTTGTCGTTACCGATGCAAATGGAGGCGAAGCGCGCGCTGAGATTGATATCAGCGTCGTTTCCAGAAACAGAGCTCCGGTTTGGACTGCGCTGCCGGAGGGGGAATTCATTACCGGCTATATCGACCGCGAAACGGTTTTAACCGTAGAGGCGGAAGATCCCGACGGAGACGAACTGACGTTCGACTGGGAATATGGCGAACAGCCGGATCATGTGCCTGAAACGCATTTTGAAGCCGGCGACAATCACGCTTCGCTCACGTTAGAACCTGACCGGTTCGAATATGGCGAGTATGAAATCCTGTTTACGGTTTCCGACGGCGAAGAAATTATCGAAGCTGAAGTTCGGGTTGTCATTTATCCTTACCATTACCTTTACGTCGAAACCGGACGGCGTCATGTTATTAGGATCGATGAAATCGACTTCTTACTCAACGGTGAAGACGGCGAATTCAACCCCGACTCGCCCGATGAATTGGACGAAGTCGCGGTCGTGACGCCGGATGGAATGGTCGCCGGTGCTATTCGATTCAGCCGGCAGAACCGAGCGCCCTATTCGCTGACCGCATGGGGAGACATTCCCAACACCCAGGAAGTGGAAGGTTTTGGGAACAATGAACCGTTCAGTTTCCTCTATTGGGATCATGACGCCGGGATAGATTTTGATGCGGAAGCCGAATTAATAGCGGGGAGCGACCGTTACCGCAACGGTGGTTTTTCGATTTATAATCTGAGCGTCGGACCTCGCCTGGAAATCGAACCGCAGGCTGTTGATTTCGGCTGGGTGCGCCTAGAAGATTCGGAAACCGGATCGATACAGATGAGATCGACCGGATCGACTCCGATTGAAGAACTTGCGATTGAGATCGACGGCGAAGGTTTCGAGGCGAACGTCGATAATCCTTATGATCTGGACGTCGGCGAGGAAATAGAAATCGAAGTGACGTTTTCGCCGGACGATCAAATCGATTATCACGGACGATTAATCGCTCATAACCGCTATATCGAAGCGCACGTCGATCTGCGCGGCGCGGGCGCAAGGATGGAACATTTTGAATATACGCCTTCGGGCGGATCGCATTCGATTGAGATCGTTCAAGCCGTCATTAACGGCGAACGGCTTGAGGACGGCGATGAAATCGGCGTTTTCAATCCCGGAGACAGATGCGGCGGCGCGATAATAGTAGCGGGAGGATCGCCGTGGAGACTGATTGCGTGGGAAGGAATCGACGAGGAAGAACAGATTCAAGGTTTCCGTGAAGGCGACGAGTTTGATTTTCGCATTTGGGACCGAGATGCGGAACAAGAAATAACCGTTCAAGCCACTTTCCAGGATGGTCCTCAAACCTGGACGCCGGGCGGCAGATCGGCGGCGGCGCTGACGACGGCGGAAACCCATTTCAACTGGATAGAAACGGATTACTGCCATGCGATCACAGTTGCAGGCGTGGTTAACGATTTCAACCGGTTCAGAGAGGAAGAGTTCGATGACGGCGACGAAATTGCCGCGGTTACGCCGCTGAACAGAATCGCAGGCGGAATCGTATTCGACGGCGATAACCGGCTGCAATTCAACGCTTACGGAGACGATCCCGAGACGGAGGATTTCGTTGAAGGTTTTGCAGAGGGCGACAGGATTTCTTTCCGCATCTGGGATGCGCAGGAAGGGCGCGAGTATCTTGGACGCGCGGAATTCGCCGAAGGTCCTGAAGAGTGGAGCCGGCAGGCGTCCAGCGAAGTGGTGTTGACCAGAGCCGAGCGGAATATCGGACCTATCTGGCGACCCATAAATAACATCAGAGGATTCGAGAACAGAGAGATCAGCTTCGCCCTTACCGCCGTCGATCCCGATGGCGATCCTCTGACGCTGGCGATGGTTGCCGGAAATCTGCCGGAAACGGCTGAATTTACCGATTTGGAAAACGGTTCGGGCAGACTCGAGTGGACTCCGAATTTTGAACAAGCCGGTCAATATACCGCCGGATTTACGGCTTTCGATGGGCTGGCGTCGTCTCGTTTGAATGTGTCGATAACCGTCAGCGAAGCCAACCAGCCGCCTGTTTTGAGCGAAATCGGCGATCAAACGATTTCAGCGGGAACGCTGTTCTCGCTTGTGCTTGAAGCGGAAGATCCCGATGGCGGCGACTTTATTTTCAGCGGCGTTAATTTGCCCGAAGGTTCGTCGATCCAGGAAAACGTCTTCAGATGGATTCCCGGCAACCATCAGGGCGGCGTGCATGAAAATGTAACTTTCAGGGTGACCGATTTGGGTCAGCCGCCTGCGCATGACGAGGAAACCATATCGATAGAAGTCGAGGCTGTCAATCGAGCGCCGGTGTTCGGTAGAATAGATCCGATCAGCGTGATGGCGGGTTCGCGCGTAAGATTTACCGTCGAAGCTCGCGATCCTGAGGATGATGATTTTGAGTTGACGGTGGACGAGGAAACGACGCCCGAAGGAGCCGAATTCAGGAATCAGGGCCGGAATCGCGGCAGGTTCGACTGGTTGACCGATAGAGATTCCGCCGGCGAATACTCGGTTGTGTTCCTCGCCGATGATGGAAATTCGATTGGCAGGCTGGCGGCGTCGATAAGAGTAATCGGGATGAACCGCCTTCCTGAATTGGGACGTTTCGAACGCATCGAAGCGCAGGTTGGTCAAGAGGTTAGAGTCGAAATAAACGCCGGCGACCGCGATGGGAACGATCGTGAAGGCTTGACGATCGAAGGCGCAAACCTGCCCGAAGGCGCGCGCGTGATCGATAATGGCAGCGGAGAAGGTTTGTTCGTGTGGACTCCAACCATTGAACAGGCGGGGGTGCACAATAACATTAATATCATCGTTATCGATCCCAACGGCGGCAGAACGGTTCGCAGCCTGCATATTCACGTGCGGATTAACGACCGTCAAAGACCGGAAATTGCGGATTTGTCGCCTGAAAACGGATCGGAAATTCAAGACCGGCAGCCGGAGATATCCGCAATCGTAACGGACGAGGGCAGCGGAGTCCGGCAGATTCAATTCTTTTTAGATAACCGCATCCATGAGAATTTCGATTACAACGCTGAATCGGGCGCGTTCGCGTGGACTCCGCCAAACGAACTTCGAGAAGGTATCCATGCGTTTTTCATACGAGTTTGGGATAATGCCGGGAATGTGGCGGCTCGTGGTTCAAGATTTTTCGTAAACGCCGACGCCGGCGAGATTACACTCGACGATTTGCCGGATTATACGGTTTCCGGCCAGATCACTGTCTCGGGACGCGCTGAACGAGGATTAATCATTCACATAAGCCGGAATGAGGAGTTAATAGAGGAAATTCGCGTTAATCCCAGCGGCAGGTTCAGGTCTCGTAGAATCGAGCTTCAGGCGGGATTGAACCGATTTTCAGTAGCGGGAATGGACAGAATGAACAATGAAGTCCAGCCGATTGCGGTCGAGATTTACAAGGATAATGAGCCGCCGGTCGTCGAGTTAATATCGCCTGAAGCAAACAGCGCCGATAACACGCCGCAGATATTCGCCAGCGTGGTCGATGCGGGCGTAGGCGTCGAACAGCGAAGGATCGGCATGGTATTGGACGGCGAGAGAGTGCAGGGTTTTAACTTCGAGAATAACCAGATCATCTATGCAGTGGTGGAACCGCTTGACGACGGACCGCATATCGCAGCCGTTTACGCAGCAGACCGCTTAGGAAACGCAACCCGCGAGCCGGTCGAGCTTTCGTTCTTCATCGATACTCAGGCTCCGACGATAGAGCATGTTTATTTTGATGAAACGCCGGACAGCATCAGGAATACTACGCCAACGTTTACCTTCCCGGTGGTCGATCCGGATCCGTCCGCCGGTCTTAACGGCGAATCGATAGTCTTCATTTTGGACGATGTGGAAATTGCCGTCGAATGGGATGACGCCGGTTCGATCGTCTATGAGGTGACTGAAGATAATGCGCTTGAACCGGGTGAACATACATTGTCGATATTTATTGAAGACATGGTCGGCAATCAGTTTGCCGCGGATGGCGCTTTCTATGTTATCAGTCACGGCGCTGACGTCGAACCGCCTTATTTCGATTCGCATTTCCCGCCGCCGAATTCTATCGCCGGCGATGGATTAGGTCCTTATCCCGGAATTTTGGGCGGAATAGACGCCGACACGATCAGCTTTGTAGTCGGTGATATAGACGCAGGCGTAAACTGGGAGTCGGTTGAATTTAACGTTCAAAATCAAGAGCTGAATCCAAACCAATTCCTGATCAGGAATGGCAGAGTATTGATTCCGGTCGATATCGGCAATAGGCGCGCTGAGTTTGGCGCAGACGCCATGCCTGATTTACTCGAAGGGGTTAACGCTATCCAGGCTTTCGGCGAGGACAACAATGGCAATGAAGGCGAAGAGGACTGGGAAGTCTTCGTCGATTTAAGCCAGCCGGACACTCCCGTATTAAACCAGCCCGATCCGCGCCATACAAATCTGGCGGAAATTACCGTTTCCGGATCAGCGGGCGGAGATATGCCGATTTATCCGGAGGGATATAATAATGTCCCGTACATCATCATGTTTAACGGCGAGGAATACATCGGTTTTATCGAGGTCGCTTATCAGGATGATTTCAGTTATGAAGGCGTTGTATTAAGCGAAGGCTGGAATGTTCTCAGAGCGGCTTTGGTCGATGCGGCGTATAATTGTTCCGAGCTTTCCGATTCGGTTATGGTTTTCTTAGATCAAACCGATCCGGTAATCAGTGATTTTATCTGCGAAGACGGTTTGTATCAGGCGGGAAGGAGTCCGGAGTTCTCGGCTATTATAACCGACGCCGGAGCCGGAATAAATCCCGATTCGATCAGCGTCGCGGTCGGCGAGCAGGAACTGGATTTTGAGTATTTCGCCGATGACGACTCATTAGCCATTTCCTACGCAGGCGAATTTGCAGATGGCGAATACATTGCAACTTTAGCGGTTGGAGACAGCGCCGGCAACTTCGCCGAAAGCCAGTACACATTCTGGATCGAAGCCGATGAAGTCCCTGTCCCTGAAGTAGCCTCATTCGACCAATACACCAGCGTTAACCGGGTTACGACGGCGGGAGCGAGCGAACAAGATAGGATTGTAAAGCTGTTCCTCGATGATGAGGAAATTGCCCAGGATACCTTGACCGCGGGCGTCGATTTTGCCTTTGAAGTTACCGTGGATACTTTGAATGCGGTCTCGGACGTCTATTTGATAGCTTACAGCCGTTCGGGCTTAGCAAGCGATACGACTGAAGTTTTGCAGCTTTACAGCGACGAAGAAGGTCCGGCTTTCAGCTCAGAGTCGCCGGAGGCGGGATCGTCTATCGATCATCGAATCCTCGATGAAATTTCGGTAGTCATAACGGATGAAACAGCGGGCGTCGATACATCCAATATAACCGTGTTTGCGCGGGATCGAGAATTGGCGAGCCAATGCGTTTTGGACGGCGGCGCATGGACGCTAAGCGCGGATATTTCGGACTGGGAGTTCGATCCCGACGAGGTCGTATCGGTGGAAATCACCGCCTATGATAATTCCAATCCAGCAAATTCACAGACGTTCACCTGGGAGTTTGTCGTCGAAGTCGGCGCTCCGCCGGTTTTGACAATTCCCGATGGCGATTTCGACGAGGATAGCCAGCTGTCCATCGATCTCAGCCAATATATTTCGGACGATGATTATCCGCTTGATTCGCTGGATATATCGTATGAAATAATTGAAGGACAGAATCTGGTCGAAGTGAGTCTGGATAATAATATCCTGAACATTTTCGGAACCGATAATTCGACCGGAACGGTGAGGCTAAACGTCGCCGCCGTCGATCCGCTGGATTATTCCGGCGAGGATGAATTCACAATCACCATCGACGCCGTTAACGACGCTCCGGTTATCGATCCGGTTGAAGATCAGAATGCGTTCGCGGGCGAGTTGTTCGAACTCAATATTGTTGCGAATGACGTCGACGTCGATGATGAATTGACTTTCACTGACAATTCCGATCTGTTTGATATTTCCGCCGACGGTCTGATTTCTTTCGAACCCGCCGGCGAGCAGGAGGGCAGCTACGAGATCGAAGTCTATGCAGCCGACGCCGCCGAGGCGCAGGATACGGTTTCATTCTGGCTGTCGATAACTATACCGAATCATCCGATAGAATTGATCGGTCAGATCGGTGATTTAAACATCGATGAAGACGCCGATCCTTTCGTAATATGCGATCTGGACACTATTTTCTCTGATCCGGACGAAGATCCGCTCGTATTTAATCTGCGCCGTGAAAGCCAGCAGGACTCGACCGGTATTTTCCTTTACTTGAATCCCTATTCAAAGACGCTAAATCTGTACACATCCGACGATTTCTTCGGCGACGTGTTGGTTACGGTTGCTGCGGACGACCAAAACGGCTCCCGGCTGGAGGAAGCGTTCAATATCCATATCGAAGCCGTAAACGATCCGCCTCATCAGGCGGGATTGCTTTCCGGCGAACTGATTCTCGATGAAGATCCCGGATTAACGGCTATTGCAGATCTGGATTCGGTATTCGATGATATCGACAGCGACGAATTACTATTTGACTGCGACGCCGGCGATAACAATCTCAATGTAAGCATCGATCAGGAAAACGTCCTTTCAATCGATCCGGTCGAGAACTGGTCGGGCGAAGAATCGTTCGACATTCTAATCGACGACCTTTACGAGGGACAGTTTGGTCAGAGAGCGGCTCAACTGCGCGTGAGAGGCGCACGACGCGCCGCCGTACGGGATGCCGCTCAAGACCAAAATCCGCGCCGCGACGCCGTAACGACGTTCGATATGACCGTCATAATCAGACCGGTAAACGACGCTCCGGTCGCTGCACAGGGAATCGATCAGTTCGCGCTGGATGAGGATTCCGATCCGGCTGTTATTGCTGACTTAGACGACGTATTTTCCGACGTCGATGGAGACGATCTCACATACACGCTTCCGCAGAATCCCAACGGCGTCCAGTTATCGTTGACCGACGATCATATTTTGAACGTAGCGCTCGACGAGAACTACAATAATCCGGACGGCGCTCAGATAACCGTAACGGCTGAAGATCCGCTGGAAGAAACGGTCGAGCATACGTTCACATTGATCGTAAATCCGGTCAACGACGCTCCTGTCCTATCTCAGGCAATAGACAACGTTAACATCGACGAGGACGCCGGGCAGGTTCAGATTGCCGACCTGAACGATCATTTCAGCGACGTCGATGGAGACGCTCTCTCGTTCAGTTTCGCTGACGCGCCTGAAGAACTGGGTCTGGAGATTGTCGAAGGGATTCTTTTCATCAGTCCGGCAGAAAACTACAACCTCGCCGGTGGAGTCGAAATAACGGTTTCAGCCGATGATAATAACGGCGGATCGGTGGAAACGACTTTCGCGGTCGTAATCGATCCGGTCAATGACGCCCCGGAGGTGGCGGTGCAGATCGAGGATCAGGTTACTGCGGAGGACGCCGGATTGCTGAATATCGTCGATCTTGACGATGTATTTTTCGATATCGACGGCGATGCGTTAGCTTATTCCTTCTCAAACGCTCCGGCAGAAGTGAACCTGGCAATCGGCGAGGACAATGTTTTGAGCCTCGATCCCGACCGCGGTTACGCGCTGCCCGATGGCGTCGAAATAACGGTCACGGCTGTCGATCCATCGGAAGCTGCGGTTAATGACGTTTTCACTTTGACGATCACGCCGAACGATCCTCCGGTTGTAGCGTCTCCGATTGAGGATCTGGCTGTGGATGAAGACGCCGGCTTGGTTCAGATCGTCGATCTGGACAACGTCTTCGACGATCCTGAGGATGATTCGATGGAATATACATTGACCATGTCTCCAGCTGAATTGAACCTTGCGATCGATGAAGAAAACGTGCTTTCGATGCATTCTGCGGAGAACTACAACGCCGCAGGCGGCGTGCAGGTGGAGGTTGCGGCGGACGACGGCCACGTCGATGGAACGACGGCTGAATCGTTTACAGTTGTGATAAATCCGGTTAACGACGCGCCGGTCGTATCCCAGTCGATCGATAATCTCGTTATAGACGAGGACGCAAACCAAATTCAGATTGCGGATTTGAACGAACATTTCGACGATGTGGATGGCGACGATCTTGCCTACAGCTTCAGCGATTCGCCTGAAGAACTCGGTTTGTCGATAACGGATGAGATTCTGTATGTCGAACCGGCGGAAAACTACAATATACCGGATGGAGTTTCGGTTACGGTCGCTGCGGAAGACATTGCCGGAGCCAATGCGGAGTTAACATTCAATATTATAGTTAGTCCGGTAAACGATACTCCCATTGTCGCAAACGCCATTGCCGACGTAGAGGTCGATGAGAATCCGGGCGCCGTTCAAATCGCCGATCTGGACGACGTATTCACGGACGTCGATTTGCCGGAAGGGGATGAATTGACGTTTGAGTTCGCCGGCGCTCCCGAAGAATTGAATATGGCGCTCGACGAGCAAAACATCCTGTCTTTCAATCCGCGGGATCATTACGTCCTTCCAAACGGCGTGGAAGTTACGGTTTCCGCAACCGATACGGAAAACGAATCCGCGTCCGATCTGTTTACGATCACAATCGTACCGCAGCCTTTCATAGCGGTCGATCCTGAACAGATCGATTTCGGCGACGCTTATCTGGACGAGGTCGTCGAGAGAACGTTTACGATTGCCAATGAAGGCGCCGCCGATCTGATTATCGGATCGATTGTCTCCGATGACGAGTATTTCGAAGCTGTCTTTGAAGCGCAAATGACAATTGAACCGGCTCAGGCGCGGGAGATTACAGTTCTGTTTTCAACGCCGGAAGCCGGTGAATTTCAAGGCGTATTGACCATTTCTTCCAACGATCCCGACGATGCCGAGACCACGGTCGCGCTTTACGGTTCGGGTTCGAGGTCGCCGGGAGAGATTTACGTCTCTGAAGAAGCGCATGATTTCGGAGACGCACTGGTGGGCGAATCGAGCGAGTGGATATTGACAATCGGCAATTCGGGGCAGTCCGAGCTTGTAATCGACCGGATGGACGTCGTAAACGGAGTCTTCAGCGTCGATTTAGGCGACGGGTTCGCGTTAGGGCGCGAAGCGGCGCAGGATGTAACCGTTACATTCACTCCGGATCTGAATCAAGCCGAACAAGGCGAATTGGTAATTTATTCAAATGATGAAGATGAGAGCGAGATTCATATCGATTTGTCCGGCGGCGGATTGGCGCCGCAGATTGTTACGCAACCGGAGGCGCTCGCTTTTGGCGAGACGCCGTTCAACACTTCGCAGGAATTAGATATCGAAGTCGTTAATAACGGTAATTACAATCTAATAATTACCGGCGCCGCCGCTTCGATCGAGCAGTTTGCGGTCGATTTCGAAGGCGAGACGACGATTGAACCGGGGCAAAGCGATCTGCTGACCATTACGTTTACGCCCGACCAGCCGTCAGAGTACGCCGGAGTATTGACTTTAAGTTCGAACGATCCCTATCAGCCCGAATTAGAAGTGTCCCTTTCCGGCGCCGGCGTAAACACTCCGCCCGAAGTCGTTCAACCGATAAACGACGTCGAACGGGATGAGGATTGCGGCTTTATTCAGGTTGTCGATCTGGACGAAGTCTTCGCGGACGAGAACGGCGATCCGCTGCAATATTCGGTTGACGGCGGCGAAGAATTGAATCTGAACATCGACGGCGGCAACGTGTTGTCATTCCAGCCGGACGACAACTACAACGGCGAGTCGAACGTAGTGGTAACGGCGGATGATGGGCATGGGGACGGTCGGTTCGGAGCTTTGGCGCGCATAAGTTTTTCCGTTGGGGAAAATGAGCGAGGCGTTCAGTTCGACCGCACCGCGCGGAGGGCTGCGAAAGGCTCCGTTTTACCGCACCGGGATGCGAACGCCTCCGACGAATTCGCGATAACCATAATACCGGTCAACGATCCGCCTTACGTCGCACAGGAAATCGGAGACATAACCATCGACGAGGACGCCGGATATACGGTTCTTGCTGCGCTGGACAATGTATTCGAGGACGTCGATGGCGACGGCCTTGCCTTTGATCACAGCGATGCGCCGGGACAATTGAATTTATCTGTGGTTAATAATCTTCTGATCGTTAATCCCGAAGAAAACTACAATCTTCCCGGCGGAGTCGAGATTACGGTTTCTTCCGATGACGGCAACGGCGGGAACTGTGAAACCGTTTTCACGCTTACGGTAAGTCCGGTTAACGATCCACCGGCTGTAGCTCAGGCAATCGAAGACATAACCATCGACGAGGACGCCGGATTTGTGGTTATAGCCGATCTGAATGCAGTATTTATGGACGTCGATGGCGACGAACTGATGTTCTCTCACAGCGACGTCCCGGCAGAGCTGAATATGGCCGTAAATGAAGCCCAATTGAGTGTAACTCCCGAGGAAAACTACAATCTTCCCGGCGGAGTCGAGGTTACGATCTTCACCGTCGATGGGAACGGCGGAAATTGCCAGACGTCTTTTAGGCTTGCGATCAGCCCGGTCAACGATCCGCCGGCGGTTGCGCAGCCGATCGATGACATTGCCGTGAATGAAGACGCCGGTTTTGTGCAGATTGCGGATCTTGACCAGGTGTTTAACGATCCCGATGGGGACGAGTTAAATTATCTCCTGCTCGAATCGCCGGAAGAATTGAACCTTCTTATCGATGAAGACAATATCTTGAGTATGGAACCGGAAGAGAACTACAATCTCGCCGATGGATTCATGGTTCAGGCATTAGCGACCGATCCGGCGCAGGCGTTTTGCAGCGACAGGTTTACCGTGACTATCGCGCCGGTTAACGATGCGCCGTTTGTTGCGGCTCCCATCGATGACATAGAAGTCGAACAGGACGCCGGAAGGATTGAAATCGCCGATCTGGACGACGTCTTCGACGATGTGGATATTGCCGGTGGAGATGAATTGGCGTTTTCAGTCGCAGACGCTCCCGATGAGCTGAACATAACTATCGATGAAACGAACGTGCTTGCATTCGAGGCGGATCAGGGATTCAATATCCCGGACGGCGTCGAAATCTCGGTCAGAGCAATCGATACCGGCGATGCGGAAGCCGTCGATGCGTTCAATCTTATAATCACAGCCGGCGGAAACGTTCGCGAACTCACGATTGAGTTTATCGAGGGCTGGAATATGATCTCAGTCAATGTCGTACCGTCTGAGGATCTATGGAACCGGGAGGAAGGACCGGACGTGATCGAAATGCTGGAGCGCTTGCGCATCGACGTGAACAACCATCATGTAATTCTCTGCAAGGACAGCAGGGGAGCGTTCTACCTGCCGGCCTGGCGGTTCTGCAATATTCCCTACTGGAATTTAGCCGAAGGCTACCAGATCCGGCTCGACGAGGATATCGAAGCGACCTGGGAAGGCGAACCTATACCCGCCGATGCGGATATTCCGATGATGGAAAGTTGGAACATTATCGCCTACTACCCGACTTATGAACTGAGCGCCGCGGCGCCGAATTTCTACGTTCTGTCGCCGATCATCGATCGAGTTATTATCGCCAAGGATAATTTCGGCAATTTCATGCTGCCGGCTTGGTGGTTCTCGAACATGCCGGATTGGAGAGAGACGCAAGGCTATCAAGTGAAAGTTGAAGAAGAACTGGTCTTCAACTATCCGGAAGAGCAGAATATGGGCGCAGTGGTCGATCTTAAGCCGGAACGGGAGGAACCGGGCGTTTGGCGGAATCCGGCGGTTACCGGTGAAAACATGAGCCTTCTGGTAACGGAAATTGTGAACTGCGAGGCTGTCGCAGGCGATCAGATCGCCGTATTCAATGCCGATGGGGAGGTTGTCGGTTTAGGCGGATTCAATGATTCCGGCTTATGTGGAGTTGCGATATGGGGCGATGATAATTCTACCGATGAACAGGATGGTTTGCTGGATGGCGAATCGTTTGAAATCTATCTTGGAAAGTCCGATGGCTCTGTTCAGCCGCTCGAAACAGCCGTTTTCCATTACGGATCGCAGTTGACCTATGCCGCTAACGGAATGCTGGTCTTGAGCGCGAGGATTAAGCCGGAAATACCGGACCATTATTACCTGAATGCAGCCTATCCGAATCCATTCAATTCGACGGCAAGGATTTCCTTTGGCTTGCCGGAAGAAGCTCGGGTCGATCTGCGCGTGTTCGACGTTAACGGCAGGCTGGTCAAGACGTTAGTCAGCGATCGAACCATGCAGCCCGGAAATCATTCTGCGGTCTGGGAAGCGGAAGATGTTTCTGCGGGATTGTACATTATCAAGATGCAAGCCGGAGAGTTCAACGGCGTTCGCAAGGTCTTGTTAATCAGGTAAACCGCGAACTTCGTTTTACCATGAAAATAGTAGGTCGAACACTCTTGTTCGACATTTTTTTCAGGGGCGGTCATTCGATCTAAACAGATTGTCAGGAAATGCAAAGAGAGCGCCTGTCAGGCGTCCTCGCCTGACAGACTAACAGACTGTCAGGGAATGCAAAGAGAGCGCCTGTCAGGCGTCCTCGCCTGACAGATAACTCGTTCCCACGCTCCTGCGTGGGAATGCATACTTATCAATAAGCGCATAAAATAGTTTTATCTTTTGGGAGATCAGTTGTTTTGCTAACAATAGCGCAATACCGGCATTGTCAAGATGTTAGGAGATTGCTTAGTCTGCTAAAGGCAGACTCGCAATGACACTTTTTTCTGCACGTAGTAATAACAATATGAGGTCGATATGCATTCCCACGCAGGAGCGTGGGAACGAGTTGGTATGCATTCCCACGCAGGAGCGTGGGAACGAGTTGGTAATTGGGAACGAGTTGGTAATTGGGAACGAGTTGGTAATTGGGAACGAGTTGGTAATT